>CBINGT010000067.1:0-11645 GCA_966250245.1 uncultured Anaerolineae bacterium | reverse complement strand
CCCGGAGAGCGGGCGTTTTTTGTTGAGAGCGAGGTTTGTTTTTGCCCACTGATACCCACACAGCCATCAAAAAACACGGGCCGAGCAAGCTCGACCCATAGTATAGAATTTCCATCCGCCAGCTCTTGCTTTTCGCTAATCGCTAGCCGCTAACAGCTAACCGCTGCTCTTCTACAATTCCTCTGCCGGAACCGTCTCTGGGCCGTAGAGCAGCGAGTCGTCATCCTCTGGCTCGTCGATCGCATAGGTTGTGCCCTCAAGCTTCTCCGCCGGGCGACCCTTCGCGATGAGGAAGCGATCAAAGTCCCGCGCGACGAACGCATGCGGGTGATATTGCTGCGCTTCGCGGATCATGTCGCGCTCGCGATAGCGCCGCGAGACGTGCGTGATGATCAGCGTCCCCACGTCTAGCTCGTTTGCAAAGCGCGCCGCCCGTCCGATCGTCATGTGCCCGAAGGCGTCCGCCATCTCGGCGTCCGCGTCGAGGTACGTCCCCTCGATCACCAGCGTGTGCGCTCCACGCACGACCTCGCGCACCGGGCCGTCGAGCGTGCCGATGTCTCCGATGTACACCAGCTTGGCGCCCGGCACGTCCGGCCCGAGCACCTCGTCGGGATGGATAACGCGGCCATTGTTCAGACGGATGCTCTCGCCGCGCACCAGCCGCGCCCGCTCCGGCCCGACCGGCACGCCGAGCGCTTCGGCCCGCTCGACCAGGAACGGCCGCCGCGACTTCTCGGTGAACGCAAAGCCGAAGTTGTCCCGGCCGCGATGCTGCACCGGAAAGGCGGACACACTGTAATCGCGATCTTCAAGCAGCACGCCGGGCTTGAGGTCAAACAGGTGCAGCGGCATCGGCGGGGCGGCGCCACGCAGCACGACGGTATGGATCAGGTCTTGCACGCGGTCAAGCGTCCAGCTCCCGCCCCAGATCTCAAGCGAGTGCAGGCTTTCCCAGCGCATGAGCGTGCTCAGCAGCCCCGCCAGCCCCAGGATGTGATCGAGGTGGCCGTGCGTCAGCAGGACGCGATTCAACCGCTTGAACCCGATCCGGCTGCGGAGGATCTGGCGCTGCGTGCCCTCGCCACAGTCAATCAGGAAGCGCTGATCCTTGACCATCACCACCTGCGCCGACAGTCCCCGGTGAATCGAGGGCGCGCTGGCGGACGTTCCCAGAAAGACGATTTCAAACATAACAAGCGGAGCGCCGCGCATCGGGCGCGGAAGGCTCCCTCTGCCCCCTCTACGAATCTTCGATCGTGACCGTTCGCTGCGCTTCGTCGATCGCGATCGGCCGGTTCACAAACGCGCGCACGACTTCCACATTGGTCCGCAGATGCTCGGTGATCGCGTTGGTCGAGACGGTGCTCGGCCCCTGAGCCAGCGCCAGCGGCAGCACAAGCTGATCCATCAGCCGCTCGTCAACCGCCGCCCCGCTGTCGTGGAACATCAGCAGCGGCGTGACAGCGCGCTCGGCGACCTCTTCCGACGGCATGCCCCGGCGCCCAAGCATCCCAAACCCGGCGCGGCCGTTCTCGTACTCAACCGTCAGAAAGATCCCCGCGCCGGTGCTGACGCTACGCGTCCGCATGGGGCGAATATCCACCGGCACGTCGATCGAGCCGAGCAGGTTGATCGCGCGGTTCGCCATGCGCTGTGGAATGTGCGACGGCAGGTTGCAGCCGACCGCCGTCCCGAAGATGCGCTCCAACGCCCCGCGCTCGACCAGCCGCATGCCGTGTGGGCGCGCGCCACCTTTGATGTAGATGGTCAGCATCCCGCCGCCCTCGGGTATGAAGCCGTAGCTATCCATGTAGACTTCGACATCCAGTCCCATCCAGAGCAGCATCGGCGTGTAGACGTCGCGCAGGTAGTGGCCGGGCGGGCTGTTCGGGACGTGCGTCCCGCCGTACAGCCTGACCTGCGACTCACCCTCAACCAGCGCCAGCGGCAAGATCACGGCCTGCGCCACCAGGCACGCGGAGCCCGCCGTCCCCACGCCCCACTCGTATTCTCCGGCGCGCACCGGGCGGCGCGGCACGAACGTCAGCTCTTGGGAGCCTACCTCGACGCCACGCATCTCTGCGTCGCAGAGCGAGCCGACCGCCTGGATCGCGGTGACGTGCTGCGGGCGCAGGCCGGGCGTCTCGCGCCCCCCGCGAATACGCGTCACCTCGACCGGCTGGCCGGTGATTGCGCTGAGCGTCACAGCGGTGCGGACGATCTGGCCGCCGCCCTCCCCCTGGCTGCCGTCAAGCGTGATCACGTTTCGCGCTCCTATCGCTTCCCCGCTCGCGCCCCGCCGGTTTTGCAGTTAGGGCGAATTCGCCTGGGTGTCGCTTGGCGGCACCAGCGTAATCGTCCCCAGGCTCAGGCGCTCGCCCCGTCGCTGGCCCGTCGCAGAGTCCAGCACGCCCAGGCGGTTGAAGACGTTATCCCGATACGCACCAATCACCAGCGCGTATTCGCCGGGCGCCAAGTCTTCGCGCATGTAGATATATAGCACCTGCGCGAAGAAATCGCGGTTTTCGAGGTTCGCGGCCATCACATCCAGCGAGTTCGACTCCGCCCACGGCTCCTCTAGCGGATACCGGTCGCCGCTGCGAGATTCCCAATAATCGACCAAATGCGCGAAGATGCCCACATCGGGCGGCAACGGGCCGTCCACGCGCCAGTACGTCACCAGCACGATCGGCGTGCCGCCGGGTGGACGCTCGCGCGGGAACAGGTCGTATCCGGCGAACGTCAGGTTTTGCTCCAGCTTGATCGCCAGCGGCGCGCGGGTCAGCGCGGGGGTGGCCTGCTCGACAAAGTACGTCTCGGCAAGCTGGCCCCACGCATAGCCACCCGCGTCCATAATGCGTTCCTCGACGTCGACGCGCATCACGGTGCCTTCGGGCAAGTCCGGCACGTCGATCGGCGTCGCCTCGTCCAGCCACGCCTTCAGCTCCGGCCGCATGACTTCCGGCCCGCGCTCACTGCCGTAAATGAAGCGCATCGGCGCGCCCGCGTTGATGAACACCAGCCCGGTTTCGCAGTCGGAGTGGCGGATCTCCAGCCCCTCGCGGTGCATCATCAGGTTGAGCGTCTGGCGCGCGGTCAGGCCAACCTCGCTTATGCCGCGCATAGGATAGGTACAGATCGAGACGGGCGGCCCGTCCGGCGTGCGGTCGAGGTAGGCAGCCACCGCAGCCAGGTGGGACTGGTACGCCGCAGCCGTGTCGGGATGCTCCGGCCAGCGCCGGAACAAGCGATAGCTTGAAATCGCACCCGCAACAACCAGCGCGATCACCATCAGCACGCTGACCGGCGTCCACGCGTTCGACCACCCACGCCCGCGTAGCTCCCGCGCCAGCACCGCCGCGCCCACGCCAGGGAAAATAAACAGCGAGGGCCAGGCAACCAAGTTCGCGGAGAACGTCGGCTCCGGGCGGATCCACGCGTCCGTCAGCAGCCCGGCGAGCAGCATCAGCAGAAGCAGCGCGTAACGCGGCTCCCGCCAGCGGCGCAAGCCCTCCAGCACGCCGATCACCATCAGAATCGCCATCACCGGCCCCAGCAGCGACACAGACGGCAGATTGCGCGTGATGTTTGGATCGCCGCGCCACACCAGCCCGCCAAACGCGCCAAGCACGCCGTCAATCGCCTCGGTGACGGATTGCGGCCGCTCCGTATAGAGGATGTACGGCTCGCTGAGGCTCGGCTCGCGGAAGGCCGAGATCAGGTAGGGGACCGCGACAATCGTCGCCAGCACGATGACAAACGCCATTGCGCGCCACACCCGCCGGGCGAGCGGCTGGCCCGTCACCACCAGATGCATGAAGAACAGCGCGCCGACCGGGCCGAGCACCAGCGTGGAATAGTGCAGATAGCCGGACAGGCCGAACAGCACGCCGAGCACCGCGAACGGGAACGTCGCGGGCAGGTGGTAGACGACATCGCGGTGCAGGTGGAACGCGCGCGCCAGCATGAACATCGCCAGCGCCGCGAACAGCGGGACGAACGTTTCCGGCGTCGCGCTCCGCGCCAGCAGAATCGACTGCAAATTTACCGCGCCCAGGGCCAGCGCGATCAACCCGACCGGCGGGCCAAACAGCCGCCGCGCCAGCGCATAGAGCAGCGCCAGAAAGACCAGCCCTGCTCCAAGCGAGAAGACCCGGTAGCCGAGCAGGCCGTCTCCCACCAGCGTCGCGGCGACCGCGTTGCCGAGCGGATACAGCCCCGCCCGCCCGATGCCATCGCCCACCTGATAGTGGATCGCGATGTGACCGTGGCGGATCGTCTCGGTCATGCGGATGTTGGCAAGTTCAGTCGTGTTGAAGCCCTGTGGCAGGCGCGTCAGGTCCCACACCCGCAGCCCTGCAGCCAGCAGTAACAGCACGACGGTTAGTGTTAATTCTTGTCTGCGACTCAAAGTAGCTCCTGGCCCGGTGCGCGTTTGCCCCCTCACGCGCCTCGGGTTCTTGATTGTGTTTTATCCGGCGCTCGTGGCGCACGGCGGAGATTGTAACACGCGCAGCGGTCTCACTGAAATCGCCTAACTGCCTCGCTTAATGCATGGAATATCGAGCGCGCACTCGGCCAAACCGTGAAATGTTCTGCGTCCCTGTATGCAATAATCTGTGTGCCAGCTTGCGCCGCTCGCTATCCGCTCAGTCAGGGAGACGCGCCATGCGCCACACCATCCCGCCACAGAATTCCGTGCTGAGCTTCTTCTTGCTCGTGACGCTGCTCTCCATTCCGTTCTGGCTGCTGGGCGGGGGAAGCCTGCCGCTGCCGATGAATCTCCCGGTTAGCTCGTTCATGTGGGTGACTCCGGCCGTCGCCGCTGCCATTCTCACCTATCGCGCAAACGGCGCGACTGGCGTAAAGCGCCTGCTACGCGCGGCGTTCGATGCCCGGAAGATCCCCCATCCCGCCTGGTATCTCGTCCTGCTTGGCCTCATCCCTGCCTTCTACGCCCTCACGCTTCTGCTCATGCGCCTGACAGAGCGGCCGCTTCCAGACTCCGTCGAGATTCCAATCCTCACCGCGCCCCTACTGTTCCTGTTGTTCTTTGCCCCGGCTGCCGGGGAAGAACTGGGCTGGAGCGGCTATGCGACCGATCCGCTCCAGGCGCGTTGGGGCGCCTTCCGCGCAAGCATCCTGCTGGGAATCGTGTGGCAGGTGTGGCACGTCATCCCCAACCTGCAAGCCGGTCATCCGGCGAGCTGGATCTGGTGGCACAGCGTCTACTCGGTCGCGCTGCGCGTCCTGATCGTCTGGTGCTTTAACCACACAGGCAAAAGCGTCTTCGCTACCATTCTGGTGCACACGATGGACAACGTAAGCTGGTCATTGTTTCCCAATAACGGCTCCCACCTCGACCCGCTGGTGTTGAGCCTTGTCGCATGGCCGACGGTGCTGATCGTCGTGGCCGGGTACGGAGCCGGTCTGTTCTCCCGCTTCCGGCAGAGCGCGCGGGCCTAGCGCCAGGCGTTTACTGTGCGCACGGCAACACGTCCGGAACCCGCTGCGCTTCCGGGGAGCCAGGGTCGCGCGCCGGGATCACAATATCCCCGCACACCTTCTCCATGTTCGCCAGATCGAAATACGCCTGCCGGTACTTCGGCGGATAGCCCGGCGTGTTGACGGCCCACCAGTATTGCTCGTCGTCTTCAGTCCAGTCGATGTCCGCCATGTAGATCGTGACCATCAGCCCGACCCAGGGCCGCCAGTGTTCCGCCGCCCAGCGATACGCGCCGACCAGGTATTCCGCTTGCTTTTCCTCGGTGACGGCGTGCCAGCTCCACACCACGTCCGGGCGCGGGTCGAGCGTCCAGCCCACTTCGAGCAGCGCCATCTGCTTGGCCGCGTCGCCCTGCTCGACCATGATTGCGCGGATGTCTTCGACGTGACGGAACGCCATCCAGCGGTGACCCCGCTCCGCCGCGACCTCGTCCGGCGAGACGTGCGGCGGGTCGGCATAACCAGGCGCGTTCATGCCCAGCACGTCGAAATAGGGCGAAGCGCCCGCCGCGTACATCGCGCGCAGATAGTCCACGTCGGGCATCGCGTCCGGCATGGGGCCGCCGGTCGGCGCCAGCCCGGCCGTGATAATGATCGCGTCCGGGTCGGCGGCACGGATCGCGTCGCTGCACGCGCGCAGCAGCTTGACGTATCCCGCCGCGTTCGGCGTGTTGCCGTACCACTCGACGCGCAGATTCGGCTCGTTCCACACCTGATAGCCCGCGATCCGGCCCTGATAGCGGCCCGCGACCGCGCTGCAGTATTCCGCCCAAGCCTCGAGGTCGATCGGCGCGTCGTCCGGCGCGTCCAGCGGGCGGATCGCCCAATCCGGCGCGCCGTCGATCCGCGCGACGACTTCCAGCCCGCGATTCTCGACCTCGTCAACCACAGCGTCGGCCTGTTCCCAGTGCCACTCGCCCGGCGCAGGCTCGATATCCAGCCAAGCGAACCGCTGCTTGACGTGCGTGAAGTTCATCAGCTTCACCATGTCGAGGTCGAAGGTGCGCGCCGTTTCATCCCACCACAGAAAGGTGTGGATGCCATACGTCAGCGAGGGAAAGGGCGGGTCGGTTACGGCATCCGGCGCGAGATCGGTTGGGATCGGCGGCGTCGCGGTGGGCGCGGGCGGCTCGTCGGAGCGCGTGATCTGCCACACGACAGCGATTGTCGCGGCGAGCGTTATCACCGCCATCACGGCGATCAGCAACGCCATCCGGCGAGCGCGCCGCGGCGTGGTCGGGCCGCTCATACGGGGGGAATCCAACAGTGCGTTACTCCTTGGTGAGTCAGTGCGTACCAGGGCAACATCAGGCGGGCACGCGGCCCGCCCTCTGTTTTATGCAATTCGTCTCGCGCGATGTACGCGCCCCGCGCTGCCGCTTATCGCTCGCGGAAGTTGTACGCGGCGATCACATCGTACGCCGGGGACTGCATCCAGTTGGGACGCAGCAGCGAGTACGGCACGTTATTGTCAGTCGGATCCCAGCCCGCCTGCGGCCCGTAGTTGAGGTTCCAGATGAACGCCAGCCAGACGAAGCCCCATTCTTCCATCAGGTCGATCGCCTCGCCGATGTACTGGGCCTGCTCTTCGAGCGTGTTGTCGCGGGCGAACTCGAAGTTCTGCGGCGTGCCGGTCAGGTCTTCGGACACGGCCCAGCCGAACTCCGTGATGCACAGCTTGGTGTCGCGGCCCGCCTGCTGGATCTTCTGCGCGTAGCCGTTGAGTGTGCTGTAGAACGACCAGCTATGATGCGGGTTGTTGAACGGGCCCCGGAAGACGGCAGTCGGGTCGTTCGGGACGTTGTTCCACGGGACGTTCGGGCCGATGTTGTAGCCGTTGTGGTGCGCGCCGACGCAGTCCGCCACGTCCAGCACGCCCGCCTGAATCAGCATGTCCATGTACACGAAGTCATCGTACGCACCGATGCCATCGTTCACGCCGGTCGGCGAGAGCGCGCCACTGATCACGATGATGTCCTCATCCACCGCTTTGATCGCGTCGCGCGCGGCAGTCAGCAGCGTGACATAATTACGCGCGCTGAGGCCCTGCACCGACGCCCATTCGCGGTCGATGTTCATCTCGTTCCACACTTCGATCGCGTGGATCTGGCCGGGGTAGCGCGTCAGAAGCTCAGTCAGGAAGTTCGCGAAGACCTGCGGATCGGCGGGCGGCCCTTCTTTCCGAAGGTCCGCGCCCGGCTCGCGCGCCCAGTCCGGCGTGTCGAGAACGCTCGCCATCACCATGATGTCGTATTCGTCGGCCAGTTCGAGCGTCACATCAAGCATGCCCCAGTCGTACTGGCCAGGCTGCGGCTCGACATCTTCCCAACGAATCTGCTGCTTAATCCAGTTGAGCTTAAGCTTATCGCGGACGTCGCCCATCCAAATGCGATGTACTTCGGGGTCAGCGTTCGGTTGAACCTGGATCCCAAGCTGAAAGTCTTCGCTGATCTCCTTCGTCTCGGCGGCAGGTTGAGCAGGCGCGGCGCCGCCACGCGGGGTCGGCGACGGAACCGGGGTCGCCTGCTGGCGCGCTGCGATCGCCGCCGGATCACCTTCCAGATCGAGGTTATCCGCCTCATCCGGTGCGCGCTCGCCGTCAAGGTTCACCAGGGGCAGAATTCCAGCGTCTGGATCGCCGCTCCCGCCGCTATTGACGAACCCTGTCGCGTAGTAGATGCCCGCGAACGTGAGCGCACCCATCAGCAGAGTAATGCCCAGCCAGGCGACGATAAAGCTCCGCAGTTGGCGCTGGCGGGCGACAGCAGATGCTTGCATAAGGCATAGCCTCCTCGATTTCTGGACGGTAAAGCACCCTGCCGGGAGACAGGCACGGTACTCTGATTATACATCGGCGCGGGGTGCAGCCAAGCGCGCGGCGCTCCGGCCGGTGATGGCGGCCCATTGTACCGCAGCATCGCAGAGTCGCGGTAGGCTTATCTTGGACGGGGCGCGCGGGCCCATCTGTACGGGAAAAATTCAACCGGGGCGACTCCGTGAGAAGCCGCCCCGGCTCTGTGAACAATGGCGTCGGATGGTCGCTAGCGTGCCAGCGCGTCGCATGCCGGGCAGCCGCCGCCCGGACGCACCAGCGCATACCCCGCCATCGGGTCCTCACCGTAGTACGAGAAGTCCATGTTCCAGATGATCACCAGGCGGACGCGGCCGCTGTTGCGCGAGAGGCGCACCGCGTCGGCTATCCACTGCGCCTGCTCCGCGACGGACGTATCGGCCGCCCACGAGAACGCGCCCGGCAGCGGGCCGTAGCCTTCCGGCGAGAGGTAGCCTAGCTCGGTGAAGCACACCGGCCGCGCCCCGCCGAAGGCGTTATAGTACGTGTTGACCATGCCCCAGAAGTAGCGAGTGTAGTAGTTGCCGCGCGGGTCGCCGCTGGTCTGGCTTGGCGGGACGATCCCCTCGTTATAGTGCGCGCCGATGCAGTCCATATAGCGCGCCGCACCCGCCGCCGCCATGCCGCGCACGTAGCGGTCGTCGTTCCACACCGCCGCCGTGCCGAACGCGCCTTCCGCCCCGGTCGGAGCGGGCGCGCCGCTGATCACCGCGACGTTCGGGTTCACGCTTTTGATCGCGTTGTACGCCTGCGCCAGAAGCTGCGTGTACAGCCCTGGATCGATGCTGCCGTTCGGCCATTCGCGGTCGATATTTTGCTCGTTCCAGACCTCGATCGCGTCCGGGCCCAGCGCGGCGACCTCGCCCACAAAGCGCGCGTAGTCCTCGAAATAGCCGGGGGACAGCACGTCGTTCTTGTCGCCGACGATACCGAGCAGGATCTTGAACCCGTTGGCGTGCGCCTGATCGATCGCGCCAGCCGCGATCGCGCCGGGCGCGCCGCGCGTGAAGCGGATCTGGCGCTTGGCCCATGTCATCCCGGCGTGATGCATCAGGTTCGGATAGGCGAAGCTCTCAACGTGCGCGCCGTAGCCGAAGCCGGTCAGCCCAGGGCCGCCCGCGACTGGCGGGGGAGCGCCCGCCCCTGCGCCGCCATCGACCGGCGCCGCCTGCTCAATCAGCGTGTCCGTCACCGGCAGCGCGCTGATCTGCGCCGCCGAAAGCTGCACCAGCTCCGCAAACAGCCAGCCGTCCTGCTCGCCTGTGCGCGCAAAGATCCACGTCCCTGCCGCGTTGCGGCCCATCGCCAGGACCGGCGTACCGCCCGGCAGCGTGGTCATCGCGCGATAGCCCGTGCCCGGCCCCACGCGGAAGTTCACGGCCGAGCGCGTCGTCGCGGGAATACCCGACCCCTCAGGGAATTGTACGGGAGCAGGCGTCTCCGGTTCGTCGGCCGCCGGTTCTTCCGCCGTATCTGGCGCGTCAGGCGCCGGGCGAACGGGCAGCGCGTTCAAGTTCAGGTCGGCGCGAATGGACAGAAAGTCCGACAGCACCCAGCCTTCCGTGCCATCAGGCGCGTGAATCACGACCCACAGCGCGTTATCCCCATCGCCATCGCGCGCGATCAGCGCCACCGGAGTGTCGAGCGTAACCACCCCGATCCGCGAGTAGTTCGTGCCGGGACCCGACCGCACGTTCAGCCGGTCAGTAATCACGACGGCGTCCGGCTCCTGCGCCTGCGCCGGGAGCGCGCTCAGCCCGCCCGCGATCACCGCGAGCAGCACCAGTAACCGAACGATCCAACGGTAGCCTCTCAAATCGGACATCACCTCTCGCTCCATCAACCCATTATCAGAACCCAACGTGTGCCCGGGCACTTGCCCGGCAAGTCGCGGTTAGAGTCTAGCATTCGCCATAGCGCGCTGCTAGACGAGCGGCCACCGTCTCTCTGACGATCGACTCCTGCGGATTGATTGCTGCTAGCGCGGGTGGTACACTGGCACGGTCTTATCGTCCACCGTCGAGGGAGCCTTATGCTTGCGCCATCCGTCCGCGATCTGACCCTCTTCTTTGACCTGCTCGCCCCGCGCTGGAACGCCATGCAAACTACTGACCGCAGCGCGCGGCTGGCCCGGCTCCTGGCGCCGCACGCCTCGCTGTTCGAGGACGCGCGCCGCGTGCTGGACATCGGCACGGGCACGGGCGCGTTTCTGCCGCATCTGGCGCGCCTGGCGCCTGGGGCGCGCGTCATCGCGGTCGATCTCTCGCCGGTGATGCTCGACATGGCGCGCGCGTCCGCTCCGGGCAACGCGGCGTGGCTGCTGGCGGACGTTCACCACCTGCCGCTGCGCTCTGGCAGCGTGGACCTCGTGACGTGCCACAACAGCTTCGCGCACTTTGAAGACCGCTCCCAGGCGCTGCGCGAGCTGGCGCGGCTGCTGGCGCCGGGCGGGATGCTGTTCATCCTGCACGATCTACCGCGAGAGCAGGTCAACGCAATCCACTCGCGCGCTGAGAGCCCGCGCGTCCGCCGCCACCTGCTGCCGCCGGTCGAGTTTTCCGCCGCGCACGTCGCCGCCGCTGAGTTCGACGTGCTGATCGCGAACGACTCGGATCACTACCTGATTATTGCTCGCCGCGCGTAAGCGGCGCTGGTTCGGCCTGTGCCGGGCGCGGCGCATCTGATAAAATCAGCCGCCGTCTTGTAAATTCAGTCGTTGGGAACCCCATGCGCAAACGCACGGATTCGTATTATCTGCTCAGCCTCGGCTGCTCGAAAAACACGGTCGACTCCGAATCAATGGCGCGGCTGCTGGAAGGCGAGGGCCTTCGCGGCACGGACGACCCCACCCGCGCCGAAGTGCTGATCGTCAATACCTGCGGCTTCATCGGCCCGGCGCGCGAGGAAAGCATCAACGCTTTGCGCGAGCTAGCCGCAATCAAGTCGCCCGGCCAGTATCTGATCGCGGCGGGGTGCCTCTCGCAGCGGTACGGCGCCGACCTGCCCGCGCAGATCCCCCAGCTTGACGGCGTGATCGGCACGCGCCGCTGGATGGATATTGTGGACCTCGTGCGACGGCTGCGCGCTCGCAAGCACCCCGAGCCGCTCTATCACCTGCCGGACGAAGCGCTAACCGTCGGCACCGACGAGCATGGCGTCAGCCGGACGGCGATCGAGGGTGCCAGCGCCTACCTCAAGATCGCCGATGGCTGCCGCCGTCCGTGCGCTTTCTGCGCCATTCCCAAGATTAAAGGGACCGCCGTCAGCCGCCCGTTGGAACGCGTCC
>CBINGT010000066.1:0-11648 GCA_966250245.1 uncultured Anaerolineae bacterium | reverse complement strand
ATCCGACGCGCAGGACTCGATCACCCTGCAGCTTGTGGCATCGGATGAGGAAGGGAACGAGGTCACGCGGGAAGTAACCGTCGCGATCGCCGGGTGCGCGTTCGATGAGACGCTCACCGACTTCTGCCCGGCTACGCAGATAGAGGTCCCGGCTGCCCTGCAATCCTTCGAAGGCGGCTACATGATCTGGCGCGGCGATACGAACACGATCTACGTGCTGTATGGGGACGATAGCAGTTGGGTGACGTATCCTGATACATGGGTCGAAGGTGAGGCCGTGGACGCCGGCGAGCCGCCTGCTGGCAACTTTGCGCCGGTGCGTGGGTTCGGCAAGGTCTGGGTTGAGCAAACGTTGATCGAGCGTCTTGGCTGGGCGATGGCGAACGAGCAAGGTTACACCGCCACAATCGAGGAATACCAGGCGGATGGAAACTTCCCCTCGCTAGGGATCAGCCTGCCCGATGGCAGCGTCGTGATGCTCGGCGAAACCTGGTTCATCCAGTAGCCGCAAAGCTCCACAAACACAAACGGCCCTTGCCGCAGCAGGGGCCGTTTTCTTTTCGGGCAACCGCGCTCACGCGACGACCAGCGCATCCCGCATGGCGAGGACGTTCTCTGCCCGCGTGCCGCGCGGCACTTCGCAACCGGGCATCGCCAGCCAGTTATCGCCGCCAGCGGCGCGACACGCCTCGACCGCGCGGCGCACGTCGTCGGGCGTGCCCTCGTACAGCACGGCGACCGGGTCGAAATTTCCGCACAGCGCAATCGTCGGGTCGATCGCATCCACCGTCGCGCGCGCGGCGGCAAGGTCCACCTGCCAGTCGAGGTCGATGATCTGCGCGCCACTCTGCGCCATGTCCGCCACCATGCGCGACGTGTTCCCGCAGATGTGCAGCCGGGGAATCGCGCCCGCCTTCCGAATCGCTTCAAAAATCCGCTGCTCGTACGGCAGCGCGAAGCGACGGTACGCCGCCGGGCCGACCTGCGAGGCGATCGCATCCCCCAGACCGATGATCGTGGCGCCTGCTTCAACCTGCGCCACGGCGAACGCGATCGCCACCTCGACCGTCTTCTCCAGCAAAGACTCGACCCACTCCGGCCGGTCGTAGAGGTCGTACATCAGCACTGAGACGCCGCGCAGATCGGCCGCTTCCGCCAGCGCGCCCTCGACCCATCCCTGCACCGGGATCCGCCCGCCGACCGTCTTGTGGAACAGGCGGATCGCGTCGACCCGGTCACGCATGCGGCTGCCCGGCGCCAGCGGATCGGGCAGCTTGAGCGCGGCCACATCCGACGGGTCTTGAATCAGCGGCGCGCGGCACACGGGCAAATCGTCGTCGGGGAACTCGATCGCCGCGCCGAAATCGGCCGTCTCGCGGAACGGGTCGCTGATCGCGTCCACCAGATCCAGCCCGAAGCGCTCCGCCGTGACGAAGTTCGCCTCGCACAGCACATGATAGTCCTGGTAATAGTCCGCCAGCCGCGCGCCGATCTGGTCCGCCGCAAACTGCATGACCAGCGTCATATTCGGAATGCGATCGACCGGCTGCCCGGCCATCCGCGCCGCCAGCCGCTCGGTTGAGGTCATTTCGCGTACTGCCATCAGCTTGCTCCTTGATCGTGCGGGCCGCGCCACACCGCGCAGCGTTCGTCCCACTGCCAGCCGGGCGCGTGGATGGTCAGCGGTCCGCGCGCCCAGCCTGCCGCGATCCGCGCCTGCGTTTCGTCCCACGAGCGCAGCCCGCTGACTGCGTCGGCTGCCTCGACGTTGCACGCGCCGACAGCCACCGCGCTCGTCAACGCCGCTTCGAGCGATTGACCGCGCAGCAGCCCGGCTAAAAATCCGGCGATGGTGGTGTCACCGGAGCCGGTCGTCCCTACTACGTTCACCTGAAAGATCGGCGCCCAAAGCTCGCGCGACAGCCAGCTTGCATCCGGCGCAAACGGCAGACGCGCCGCCGTCCGGACGTACAGCCCCCGGTTGCCGAGCTTGATCACCACCACGCCCGCGCCCATCGCCAGCGCCTCGCCAGCCAGCGCAGGGATCAACGTGTCGTCAGCCAGATCGCTTACGTCCAGCCCCGGACGCAGCATGTACGCCAGCTCGTCCAGGCTCGGCAGGAAAAGATCGACGTGCGGCAGCGTCCGGCTGAGGATGCCGCGCCAGTCCGCCTGCCCGCTGGGGCCGTGCGGATCGGGCAGCGCAAGGTCCAGCCCGGTGATCACGCCCGCCGCCTTCGCCTGCCGGTACATGCGCTCAAGCTCGGCGCCATCGTTCTCGTACATGCGGCGCATATACGGCGGATAGCCAAAGTGGAACAGCCGCGCGGCGCGCAGCCGGTCGTACGGCACATCGTCGGCGGAAAAGCTGTGATTCACCCCGCCACAGTGCATGAAGAAGCGGTCGGTTCCCGGCGGGCTGATCACGATCGTGTACGAACTCGCCTCGCCCGGCGCGACGATCATGTCCTCGATCAGCGCAGGATCGTCCTGCCCGATCAGGTCGAGGATAATCCGCCCGAACGCATCGTCGCCCACCTTGCCCATCAGCCGCGTCGCGATGCCGAGCCGGTGCAGTGCACGGCCGGTGTTGGCCGTCACGCCGCCCGCCTCAAGCGTCACTGGGCCGATCTCCACCACCTTGCCCGGGACGAACAACTCCGGCAGATCGCCCGGCGCAAGCTGCGGGAAGATGTCCAGGCACAGGTGCCCGGCGATCACCGCCTCAACCGCCATACCGCCTCACTCCAGTTCCTGAAGCGCGCGCTCGACCGGCCAGTCGTCGTGGATAATGCCACGCATCACGCGCATCATACGCACCGGATCGGGCGCCTGAAACACGTTCCGCCCGATGAACATGCCGCACGCCCCGGCGTCGAGCGCATCCCGCACCATCTCAAGCGCCGCGCGGGTGGTTTCGGTCTTCGGGCCACCCGCGATCAGGATCGGGCGGAACGCTGCCGCTGTGACGGTGCGGAAACTCTCCGCGCTGCCGGTGTAATCGGTCTTCAGAATGTCCGCGCCAAGCTCGCACGCGATCCGCGCGCCGAGCGCGACGTACTCCGCCCGGTAAATGTCATGGTCGGCCCGCACGCCGCGCGCCATCGGTTCGATGATGCACCCCATCCCGAACGCTTCGCACGTCTCGGCCAGACGCGCCACATCTTCAGCCTGGCGCGCTTCCGCATCGGGGTCGCCATAGCCAAAGAACATATACGTCAGCATCGCGTCCGCGCCAAGCTGCAACGCGCCTTCGACCGACGCGATCATGCGCCCGCGCCCCTCATCTGAGCCAAGCATCCCAGGCTCGCGCCAGCGATTCGTCCAGTCCACGCGCAGGATCAGCCCCGGCGCGCCCCGGCCGGTGAACACGCTCGAAAAGCGCCGTGCAATCCCCGGAGACACGAGAAACGCGTCCGCGCCCGCCTCGGCAAGCTGCTCCAGCATCTCGCCGGGGCGCTCCACGCCAGGGATCACGCCGATATGCAGCCCATGATCGAACGCAACCACGGCGGCGCGGCGGGCGCCGGGATGCAAGATGCGCCCCAGGCGGATCGATTTGCCCGTGTTGGGATAGTCAAAGGGGGAAGACATCACCTGCGCTCCTTCATACAGCCCGCCCTCAAAACTATGCACAGAAATCGTGCTCATTATAGTCCGCGCCCCGCCATGACGTAACAAGCATATGGCACCTTTCCGCTGTGCCAGTGCGCACTGTCACCAACCCATCCGGCAGAAATGTGGTATCCTAGGCCGAGATTTTTCTGTCCCGCCCGTTACGAGGACAACCATAAAATGACCTCTTCGCAACACGAACAGCCTTTTGATTTTAGTTTTGACGAGCCAGACGACTCCGCGCCAGCCGAGCAACCCACCGCGACCGCTGCGCCTCGCGGGCTGACCATGCCCTTCGGCACCATCGAGTTCGAGCGGCACACCATCACGGTCGAACCGGCCGCCGATGGACCGGTTCACATGGCGGGGAATGCCGACGATGCGCTGCGCCACGCGCTCAGCCGCCGGGGAAACAGCGTCATTACCGGGCACCTGTTCGCAGGCAGCACGTTCAGCGTGTTCACCTGGCGCTCGCCGTTCGCGCTCGATCACCCGCTGGTGCTGAATTTCGACGCGGCGCGCGAAGTCTGCCTGCTGGTGATCGGCGGCGAAGCAGTCTACATGCCGTCCGACCCCTTCCAGCCGACTACCCGCTGGGTGCAGCTTTCCCGCGCGCGGGAGTTTTACGCCCTCGCCGAGCAGGACCGCGACGACCAGCGCGCGCGGTGGATCGACCGGCTGATGGCTGCCGCGCCGCACCTGTCGAATCTGGGCGCGCCGCTCACCAGGGAATGGCTCGACTCGCTCTCGATGCCCGCGCTGCGCCTGCTGATGGCGTCGCACGCGCCCCAGGTGTTCGCCGTGTGGCGCGTGGACCAGCCCGAGCGCCGGTTTCGTGGAGCGGCGGTCAGCTTCCGCGACGCCGTCACCATGCCGCTGCCGCGCTACCCGGTGGTCGAGCCGGACTGCTACCTTCCTGTCATCGCGGGGACGGAAGGGCGGCTCGAAGCGATCAACGCGTACGACCTCGGCGCGGGGATCAGCCTGGGACCGATCCAGTTCAACGCGCACGGCGGCGCGCTGCATCACTTCCTGTGGATGCTCTGGAAGCGCGACCGCGACCTGTTCGACCGCGAGTTCGCCCGCCCCTTCGGCTGGGTGATGCGCCCGGACACGACCCATCCGGACCTGGTGCTCGGCGCGGACCTGCCGGGCGAAGTCGTCCTGCACGGCGTGGACGAGGACAGCGGGATCAACGCCGGATATTTCCAGTCTGGCAAGCCCGGCGAAACGAGCTTCGACGCGATTGACATCGCCTTCCGCGAGGCACTGACCGTCCGCTTCCGCAACATCGTCGCGTGGCCGCACGTGCAAGAGCTTATCCTCAACACCTGCGCGTGGTGGCTAGCGCCCGGCCTGGACGCGATCCACGAGGAGCGTTACGGCATCCCGCGTCTGAACCCGCTGGCGCCCGACCGCGACACCTACATTCTCAAGGCGCTGCTGCTATCGGCGCACGTGCGCTATTCCGCGTGTCTGTGGCCGTTCCTCGAAGTGCTGCGCCGCTGGGACACGCCGCGCGAAAAGCGGGCGAACTGGCGCGTCGCGCTCGAAACGGCGGGGCCGTGGGGCCACTGCACGCCTACGCTGCGCGGGCGGTTGCGCGCCCGGCTGGAGCAGCAGGTCGCGGACGCGGAAGCCGCGTTCGACCTAATCGAGCGGCTGGCGGAGCAGGAATTCAAGCGCGACGCCGAGTAAGCGGACAACTTCATCCCAGGAGACAAAAAAGCGGCGCCTTGAAGCGGCACCGGCCATGTAGCGCTGCGTAAAGTACGCGGAGGCTACCGTTTTTGGTACAATGTGTTTTAATGATTGTATTAGCGAAAGGAGACTTGCGTCTGTACTTTTCCTAACTCTTTTTCTGGCGTTGTTTCAGCTTTACGGAGGGAACCACATGAAAATCCGTACTCTTGTGATGCTCTGTTTGATCGCGGTGCTGGCCTTCCCAGCAGCGCTCGCTGGCGCGCAGGAGCCGGTTGAGATTCGCATTACATGGTATGACGACGGTAACGAGAGCGAGGTCCTGCGCGACCTGCTCGACCGCTTTGAAGCAGAGAACCCCGACATTAGAGTTGTAGTGGACGTCGTTCCGTATACCGCGATCCTGGAAAACCTGCCGCTCCAACTGGAAACCGGTGAAGGGCCGGACATCGCCCGCGTGACCGACCTCGGCGGCCTGTCGCAATACTATCTCGACATGACGCCTTACCTGTCGGATCCCGCGTATTGGGAAGAAAACTTTGGCCCGTACCTGCAGTGGCTGCGCCCGTCCGGGCAGACCGAGGGCATCTATGGCCTGCAGAACCAGCTTACCGTCACAGGCATGTTTATCAACCGCACGCTGTTTGAGCAGGCGGGGGTTGAAGTGCCCAGCGACACGGCTGAGCAGGTGACGTGGGAAGAATGGGGTCAGAGCTGCAAAGCCGTCGCCGATGCGTTGGGAGAAGGCGTCTTCGGCTTTGCGATGGACCGCAGCGGGCATCGTTTCGCGGGCCCGGCGATCAGCATGGGCGCGCAATACTTTGACGAAAACGGCACGCTGACCGTCGACAACGAGGGCTTCCGTGCGTTTGCCGAGTTGTTCGTCCAGTGGCACCAGGACGGCACCGCGTTGATCGACGTGTGGGCTGCCACGCCCGGCTACGTGGGCGCGAATGAGGACTTCGCCAACGCCCGCCTCGCCTGCTATATGTCGGGAAGCTGGCAGGTCCAGCAGTTCAGCCAAACGATCGGCGACGCGTTCGACTGGGAAGTCGTGCCGTTCCCATGCGGACCTGCGGGCTGCACCGGGTTGCCGGGTGGCGCGGCGGTTGTGCCGATCGCCAGCACCGAACATCCTGAAGAAGTCGTCCGCGTGATGGAATATCTGGCGCAGGAAGACGTGCTGCGCGAATTCCACGCCCGCACGCTATTCATTCCGGCGCACGCCGGGATCGCGGCGAGCGGCGTGCCCTTCGAGACGGATCTCGAGCTGGCGGCCAACGCGTTGAGCCAGTTCAGCGCGATGGTCGGGGACCTCATGCCGCAGGCGATTGAGCTGCAGGGCTATCCATACAACCGGATCGCGTTTGACTCGTCTCGCGACCGGATCGCGCAGGTGATCGTCGGCGAGCTAACGCTCGACGAGGCGATCCAGCGCATCCAGGAAGACATCGCCGTGGGGCTGGCCGAGCTGGAAAGCTGAGCGGCTACGTCATAGATTGAGCGCGGCTGCCGAGCCTGACGCACGGCGCGCTTCGGCAGCCGCGCCACACACCCCTGCTTCACGACGCTTTCCTCTGGAAACGAGGCATCTATGTTTGACATCCCCCCGGTGGCCGAACCCTCGTCAGAGCGCGTGACGTCCGGCAACGGCACGAGCGGTCCCACTCAATGGGTGAGCGACCTGCTCTACCGGGCATATTACGCACTAATGGTCGCGGTCGAGTTCGTGATCGCCCCGATCCAACGCTGGCTCGGCACGCGCCGCATGCCATATTTTTTTCTGCTGCCAAACCTGATCGTCTTCGGCGTCTTCGTCATCTTCCCGATGCTGCTCAATTTCGTCTATTCCGGCACAGCGGGGACGAATCTCCTTCCGCAAGACCGGACCTGGGTCGGTCTCGACAACTACCAGACGCTGCTGAGCTGCGATAATTTTCGGCTGCCCAACACCTGCGCCGAGGATATGTTCTGGCGTGCGGTATGGAACACGCTCGTCTTCGTAGTGTTCCAGGTGGGCGGGATGGTCCTGCTCGCGCTGCTGACGGCGGTGATCCTCAACCGGCAGATCGTCGCGCGCGGGTTCTTCCGCAGCGTATTCTTTTATCCGGTCTTGCTCTCGCCAGTGGTCGTCGGGCTGATCTGGAAGTGGATTCTCCAGCGGTTCGGCGTGCTGAATGGGTTCATTTCCGGGCTGGGCGGCGAGCCGGTGTTGTTCCTGCTGGAGCGCGACTGGGCCACCTTCTGGGTGATCCTGATCAGCATCTGGGCGCAGATGGGCTTTTACACGCTGATTTTGCTGGCCGGGTTGCAGGCGATCCCCGCCGTGCTGTACGAGGCGAGCGAGATCGACGGCGCAGGCGGGTGGCAACGCTTCCGCCACATCACTCTGCCCCTGCTGATGCCGACCATGTTCGTTGTGCTGGTGCTGGCGCTGATTCGCGCGGTGCAGGTCTTCGATCAGGTCTTCGTGCTGACAGGGGGCGGCCCCGGCACGGCAACCAAGTATCTGGTCCAGTACATCTACGAGACAGGGTTCGCCGCCCAGATCCCGCGCCGGGGGCTGGCGTCGGCGGCGTCGGTGTTGCTTGGCGGCGTGCTGATGCTGTTCACGCTGGTGCAGCTCTGGCTGGGGCGCAAGACGGAAGTAACGTAGCGGAAGGCAAGATACGTGACGACCATTCGGAACTTTCTGATTCGCAAGCGCGGCGGCCGCCGGATGGACATAGCCGACGTGCTGACCTATCTTTACCTGCTGGCGGGCACGCTGGTGATGTTCGGCCCGGTGCTGTGGGTCGTGCTGTCGTCGTTCAAGACACCCGGCCAACTGATCGAGTTCCCCCCGCGCCTGCTGCCCTATGCGCAGGAAACCGTCACGATAGAAGGGTACGACGAGCCTCTGCCACTCTATCGCGTGACGATCGACGGCGAGGAGCGGGTTCTGGCGCAGATCCGCCGCGTCGGAATCGAAGCGCACATGATCGATCCGGAGAATCCGCCCGCCAACCCCGGCCGCCCGACGGACGAGGAACGCATCATCGTGCCGATCGACGCCCGCGAGCCGATCGAGCGCCTGAGCCTGGCGTGGAACAATTACACCGATCCGCTAGAGCGGTTCCGCTTTGGGACGTACCTCAAGAACAGCGTGATCGTGACGGTCGCCGCCACGCTGATCACGCTGGTGATCAACAGCATGGCAGCCTTCGCGCTGAGCAAATACCAGTTCAAAGGGCGCGACGCGATCTTTGTGCTGTTCATCGCCACGCTGATGATCCCGATCTCGGTGATCTTGGTGCCCGTCTTCCTGGTAATCACGCAACTGAACATGAACAACACGCTCTGGGGCGTGATTATCCCCGGCGCGGCCACGCCGACCGGCGTCTTCCTGCTGCGCCAGTACATGCTGACCATCCCGGACGAGCTGCTCGAATCGGCGCGTATCGACGGCGCGTCGGAGTGGCGCATCTACTGGCAGATCGTCCTCCCGCTGGCGCGCCCTGCGCTGGCCGTGCTGGCGATCTTCTCGGTGATGTGGCGCTGGAACGACTTCCTGTGGCCGCTGATCGTGCTCAACCGCAGCGAGCTGTTCACACTGCAAGTCGGCCTGAACGCGTTCCAGGGCGAGCTTCAGATTCAGTGGCATTACGTGCTGGCGATGACGGTCCTCACGCTGCTGCCGATCACGGCGGTCTTCGCCTTCTTACAACGCTTCATCACGACCGGCATCGCGACCACCGGCCTCAAGGGATAGCCGCGCACCGCACAGGAGAGTTCTCGCAATGCATCTCGTCAGTCCCGAAGGCGTTGCGCTGCGCGCGCAAGACGCCGATTCCCTCACGCTTGAGGGCCAGCGCGGGGAGCGCTTTGTGATCAGCGTGCTCGATCACGATCTGGTGCGCGTCCAGCACCAGCCGGACGGTTCCCCCCGGCTCGACCGGACGTGGAGCGTCGTCGGACCGTCCGGCGACGTGCCGCTCGAAGGGCGCCCGCGCGATGACCTGTCGCCCTTCCCCCGACCGGGCTTGCGCTTTGAAGAAACGGCGGACGGCCTGGCGATCCGCACCGATGCGCTGGCGCTGCACGTCCGCCTGGGCGATCTGCGACTGGAGTGGCGCTTGCCATCCGGTGAGGTGTTCGCGTCGGACGTGCCCGCCCGCGCCTATATCTACGACCGGGCCGGGCGCGCAGTATTCCACCACATAACGCGGCGAATGGACGAACATTACTACGGCTTCGGGGAAAAGGCGGGCCCGCTTGACAAGGCCGGGATGCGCCTGCGCATGGCCGCGGTGGACGCCTTCGGCTATGACGCCGCGCAGACCGACCCGCTCTACAAGCACATCCCGTTCTACATCACGCTAGTTCCGGAGCTTGGCGTCGCGTACGGGCTGTTTTACGACAACCTGTCGCCCAGCGTCTTCGACCTGGGGCGCGAGGTCAACGCCTTGCGCAGCGGGCGCTATCGGGTTTACGAGGCGTCAGACGGCGACCTCGACTATTTCCTGCTGTTCGGCCCAACCATCGAAGCCGTAGTGGAAAAGTACACCGCGCTGACCGGCCGCCCCGCTCTGCCGCCGCGCTGGTCGTTTGGCTATCTCGCCTCGACGATGCACTACACCGAGGCGCCAGACGCACAAGACCAGCTCGCCCGCTTCGTCACACTCTGCGATCAACACGACATTCCCTGCGACCTGTTCCACCTCTCGTCCGGCTACACGACCGACGCGGAAGGGCGGCGCAACGTCTTCACCTGGAACCGGCAGCGCATCCCCGATCCGGCTGCGATGGTGGCGCGCTTTCACGCACGCGGGATCCGGCTGGCGCCCAACATCAAGCCCTACCTGCTGCAAACGCACCCGCTCTATGACGACTTGGCGGCGCGCGGCGGGCTGATCCGCGCGGCAAGCGGCGACGGCCCCGAGGTTGGCATGTTCTGGAGCGGCGGCGTCTATCAGACCGCGCCCGGCAGCTATGTGGACTTCACCAGCCGCGCCGGATACGAATGGTGGCAGGCGCGGATCCACGACGCTCTGCTCGACTACGGGATCGACGCGATCTGGAACGACAACAACGAATTTGAGGTGTGGGACGACGCGGCGCAGGCGGACGGGTTTGGAAAGCCGATCCCGATGAGCCTAGCTCGCCCGCTGCAAACGCTGCTGATGGGCCGCTGTTCGTTCGAGGCGCTGGTCCAGCGTCGCCCCGACGAGCGCCCGTTTGTGCTATCTCGCGCCGGAAGCCCTGGCATCCAACGCTATGCGCAGACGTGGACCGGCGACAACGCGACCTCATGGGAGACGCTGCGCTGGAATATCCCGATGGGTCTGGGGCTGAGCCTGTCGGGCCTGGGGAACATGGGGCACGATGTCGGCGGGTTCGCCGGACCGAAGCCCGATCCGGAACTCTTCGTGCGCTGGGTGCAAAACGGCATCTTCCACCCGCGCTTTACGATCCACTCGTATAACGACGATGGGACGGCCAACGAACCGTGGATGCACCCCGAAGTGCTGCCCCTGGTGCGCGAGGCGCTGCGCTTCCGCTACCGGCTGATCCCCTACCTCTACAGCCTTGCGGTGGAGATGGCGCGCACCGGCCACCCGATGCTCCGCCCGCTGGTCTATCACTTCCCCGACGACGCACGCTGCCGGACCGAGTCGTTCGACTTCCTGCTCGGCCCTGGCCTGCTGGTCGCGTCGGTGTTGGAGCCGGGCGCAACCTCGCGCGACGTGTATTTGCCCGCAGGCGCCGAGTGGTATGACTATACGAATGGTGCTCGCTATTCCGGCGGGCAGACCGTCACACTCGACGCGCCACTTGAGCGCATCCCACTGCTGGCGCGCGCCGGATCGCTGATCCCGCTCGGCAAGTCGATGCAGTATGTCGGCGCGGAGCCGGACGACTGGCGCGAGGTGCGCGTCTATCCGCCAACCGGCGCAGGCGAGGCGACCTTCGCGCTGGTGGAAGACGATGGGCACACCCTCGCTTACCGGCGTGGCGAGTACACCGAGCTTCGCCTCTCCGTCCGCGCCACTGATGAAGCGCTCGCCCTCGCAGTGGAGCCGGTTCACCTGGGCTACCCGCTGCCCTACGATGCGATCGAGTTCGCCCTGCCGCCCACCGAAACGCGCCCGCTCGATCCGCCTGCCGAAACGTGGATCGACGCCGAAGGCTGGCGGCGCGTTCGTCTGCCCATCCCGCGCTGATGCGTGTGGGTCAGCATGGCATAAAAAGGGATCTCGCCTGCTCTGGCGGGGTCCCGTTCGCTTCCCCAGGTGATGCGGCTGGCGCTAGGGTTCTTCAAGCCGCACGCTAAACACACCCGGACCGGTCGG
>CBINGT010000065.1:0-11660 GCA_966250245.1 uncultured Anaerolineae bacterium | reverse complement strand
TTGGTTCTCGCTTCCGGATCCGCTCGTTGCGAAACGCTAACCGCGCGGGATCAAGGGAAAACGCGATGTTTGCAGACGAGACCTTTCATCGACGCCTGGTGTTTGTGACCACCGTGATGCTGCTGATCACGGGGATCCTGCTGGCCCGGTTGATGTCGTTTCAGTTCCGCATGGACCCGATCGTCAAAGAGCAGCTTGAGGCCCAGGCTGCGAACCGCTACAGCCGCACCGTCGAGGTCTACCCCAATCGCGGCCAGATTTACGACCGCAACGGCAACCTGCTGGCGGTGAACTCCTTTGAATACCGCATCGGCATCAGCCCGAACCAGGTGGTCAACCGCGCCGAGACTGCGCGCCTGCTTGCCCCGCTGCTCGACCTGCCGGAAGACGAGATTTACCGCAAGCTCCAGCCGGGCGTGGACGGCAAGCTGTCCACCTACGTCCTGCTGAAGCCGGTGGTCGGGTTCGAAGCGGGGCAGGCGATTATGGACCTTGACCTGCCCGGCATGGTGATCGAGGCGCTGCCCACGCGCATCTATCCGCAGGGCGAGCTCACCGCGCAGCTTGTCGGCATCTTCCGCGACTCAGACGCATCGAAAACGCGGCGCGGCTATTGGGGCGTTGAAGGCTTTTACCAGTCGCTGCTCGCCGGGCAGAGCAGGCGCGTCACCACCAGCACCATCCCGGTCCTCGAAGAGTCCACCGAGACGGTGCGCGGCGTCCGCGACGGGATCGACCTCGTGCTGACGATCGACCGCGACCTGCAATTTCTCGCGCAGGATGTACTCAACCGCGCCGTCGCGCGGGAGCAGGCCGAGGGCGGCACGATCCTGATCATGAATCCGCGCACCGGCGAAATCCTGGCGATGGCGAACTATCCAATGTTCGACCCGAACAGCCTCGAACCGGAGAACCTCGCGCGCGCCCGCAACCCTGCCGTGACCGACATGTACGAGCCCGGCTCGGTCTTCAAGGTGCTGACGATGGCGATGGCGCTCCAGGCCGGGACGCACGACGAAAACTGGACCTACAACGACCCCGGTTGCTTCAACCCGGCCGGATCGCGTATCTGCAACTGGGACGGCGCGGCGCACGGCAACCAGACGTTTGTGGACGTGTTCGTCCACTCGTGGAACACCGGCACGGCGACCATCTTCATCCAGATGGCAGAGCAGCTTGGCGGACCCTACGCGGTGTACGAGATGCTTAAGGAGTTCGGCATCGGCAGCCCGACCGGTGTGGACCTCGAAGGCGAGGCGCCGGGCATCCTTCCCGAGCCGGGCGATCCCGACTGGAACGAGGCCCAGTTCCTGACGACCAGCTTCGGGCAAGGCGTCGCAGTCACGCCGCTGCAAATGCTGACTGCCGTCAACGCGATCGCCAACGACGGGCTGATCATGCAGCCGCACATCGTCAAGCAGCGCATCGACGGCGACGAGGTGCTCGAAACCCGGCCCGCCGCCATGCGCCGCCCGCTCAGCGCCGAGGTTGCTGCCCGCGCGCGTGATATCATGGTGCGGATCGTGGAAGACCCGGCCAGCCTCGACGACTACGAGTTCCCAGATTTCAAGGTCGCGGGCAAGACCGGCACGGCGCAGATCCCGATCCCTGGCGGCTACGATCCCTACGGCGCGATCGCGTCGTTTGTCGGGTTCCTGCCCGCTGACGACCCGGTCGTGTCCGTGCTGGTGAAGCTCGACCGCCCGATCAACTACTGGGGCAGCCAGGCCGCCGCCCCGGTCTTCGAGGAATTGGTCGATCGGCTGGTCGTGCTGATGGAGATCCCGAACGACAACGTGCGCTATCAACTGATCGCGCAGGGCGGCGACCCGTTCGAACGCGAGTACTAAGACGATCCGTCGCACGCCGTAAGCACTTGAAGGAGACAACTCAGCCTGCGATGACGGTTTCCGACACAGCTAACAACCATCCGGTCAGCCTGCAGGACGCCCATATCTTAGTCGTGGCCGACAATGTCCCCAATTTCGTGATGATCGCCCGCATGCTGGCCCAGATCGGAGTCACACATTGCGAGTGGCGTACCAGCGGCTGGCAGGTCGTCCAGGTGGCCGATTCGCTGCCTGCGCTCGACCTGGTGTTGCTCGACATCCATTTGCCGTACGAAGACGGCTTCCAGGCGCTCCACAAGCTGCGCACGCACCCGCGCCTGCGCGAAACGCGCATCGTCGCCCTGACCGACAGCGCCAGCCAGGACGAGCTAGAGCGCGCGCAGGAAGCCGGATTCGACGGTTTCCTGACCACGCCGCTTAACCCTGAGCGCTTTCCGGATCAGATCAAGCGCCTGCTGGCGGGCGAGCCGGTCTGGGAGCGGCCGTAACGAGATAAACGCTTATGACTCCTGAGCTTCCTTTCGCGCTGACCCTCGGCGCGATCACGTTTCTGCTGACTGTCATCTGGGGCGGCCCGTTCGTAGAGATTTTGCGCCGCCTGCGCGCGGGCAAACAGATTCGCGAAACCGGCCCCGCCACGCACCAGTCGAAGATGGGCACGCCGACGATGGGCGGCATCCTGATCCTGGTGCCGGTCGTGCTGATCACGCTGGGGCTGAACCTGGCGCGCGTCATCCAGTCCGGCCTGACCGGCTCGAGCATTCTGCTGCCGCTCGCGATCCTGATCGCGTTCGGCGTGCTCGGCAGCATCGACGACATCGAGGGCATCCGCAGCGTGCGCGAGCGCGGCGAGGGCATCCGCGCGCGGACCAAGTTCGCCGGGCAGTTCGTCTTCTCGCTGATTGCCGCGCTCGTCATGGCCTACGCCGAAGGCGGCTTTCAGAACGCAAACGGCGTGTACATCCCGCTGTATCCCACCTTTGTCGAGCTGCCGCCCGTGGTGTGGATTGCGATCGCCGTCATCGCCATCTCCGGCATGAGCAACGCCGTCAACTTCACCGACGGGCTGGACGGGCTTTCGGGCATCATCACCGCCAGCGCATTCGCCGCCTATGGGGTGATCGCGCACCTGCAAGGGCAAACGTTCCTGGTGCAGTTCTGCTTCATCATGGTGGGCGCGTGCTTCGGCTTCCTATGGTACAACGCGCATCCCGCGCAGTTGTTCATGGGCGATGTCGGCTCGCTGGCGCTGGGCGCGGCGCTCGGCACCGTCGCGCTGATGACCGGCCAATGGCTCCTGCTGCCGCTGATCGCCGCGATCCCTGTGGTCGAAGTGCTGTCCGTCGTCCTGCAGGTGACCTACTTCCGCCTGACGAACGGACACCGCCTGTTCCGCATGACGCCCCTGCACCATCACTTCGAGCTGGGTGGATGGAGCGAAACGCAGGTGGTGCAGCGTTTCTGGCTGGTCGGCATCCTGACCGCAATGCTCGGCGTCTCGTTAGCTTTACTGCGCTGAACTCGTGAAGGCAAACCAGTCTTGGACGAGCAGTTAATCGGCCAGGTTATCGACGGGTATATCGTCGGGCCGCTGATCGCAATCGGCGGGATGGGCCGCATCTATCAGGCGCTCCACGAGCGCACCCGCCAGACCGCCGCCATCAAGCTGCTCACCCCCGAATTCGCGCGAGACGACAACTTCCGCATCCGCTTCTGGCGCGAAGCCGAATTGATGGCCGCGCTCAACCACCCGCACATCATCCCGATTTACCGCTATGGGGAATGGTCCGGCTATCTGTACATGATCATGAAGCTCGTCCGGGGGCCGTCGCTAGAGCGGGTGCTCCAGTTCCGCACGTTTACCCCGCTCAGCGCATGGACGATCGTCCGCCCGGTGACCGAGGCGCTCGGCTTCGGCCACCGGATGCAGGTGCTCCACCGCGACCTGAAGACCGCCAACATCCTGCTCGACACCACCGAGAAGCGCCCGCACGTCTACCTGAGCGATTTCGGCCTGGGCAAGCGCCCCGGCGTGGACCGCACGCTCACCGCGAACGGGATTTCGGTCGGCACGCCGGAGTATATGGCGCCCGAGGTGGCGATGGGCGAGCCCGCCGACCAGCGCGCGGACCTGTACTCGATGGGGGTGATGATCTTCGAGATGCTGCTCGGCCACCTGCCGTTTCAGGGGGCCAGCGCCCAGATGACCGCCCTCGCGCATGTGGACCATCCGGTCCCGCGCCCGCGCCTGCTCCGGCCAGACTTTCCCAAACCGCTAGAGTCGTTCCTACTGCGCGCGCTCGAAAAGCAGCCGAATACCCGCTTCCAGACTGCTGAGGACCTGCGCGTGAGCTACTTCGACACGGTGCAATCGCTCGACCCTCGCGAGCGCCAGACGTGCTACTGGGTGCAAAAGCCGCGCCGCGCGAAAAGAAGCAGCGGTTAGCAGTTAGCGATTAGCGGTTAGCAAGAGCAAAAAGCGAAGGCCGAGCCTGGCCCGGCCCGCGAACATCGATCGCCTACTCCCCACTCCCTACTCCCTACTCCCACCCCGCTTAATCTCCCACGCAATCATCCCGCTCGCAGTCGTGCCGGTGCGCTGCATGCCGAGCTTCTCCAGCACGCGGATCGACGGCGCGTTGGTCGGCAGACAGGTCGCGATCACCCGCTCGATCCCCGGCTGCGCGAACGCCCAGTCGATCAGCGTGCGCGCCGCCTCGCTGGCGTAACCCTGGTTGCGATAAGCCGGGACGATGCTGTAGCCGATATCGACGGTATCCCCGCCTTCCGCGCGCCCCTTAAAGCCCACATCCCCGATCACGACGCGATCCGCCGCGTGCACGATCAGCCACATCCCCCAACCGAGCATATTGGGATCGCTTGCCAGCATCTGCATGTAAAACGGGATGTATCCGCGCAGAGAGGGCAACGGCCATTCGCGCGGGATCTTCGCTTTCACCAGTGCTTCGGTGCGGGCGCGGCTGCGCAGGATGCCGCGCGCCATGTCCAGCGTGCAGGCGACGAGCTCCAGGCGCTCACTTGTCAGGGTCCACTGGCCGGGTCGAGGGTTATCGGTGGTAGTCACAATTTGCGGCGCCTCCGCGCAGCGTAGCTCGATTCCGACCCTTAGTGTCGGATGATTCGCGCGCGGGCGCAAACCGGGTCAGGCGTCGCGCGGGAGCATCGGCTGGCGGATCACCGTTTTCATCTTTTCGGGCGCGGTCCGGCGCGGGTCGCTCAGGTAAATCTCGTGGTGCTTCCCGGCGTTGCGAAAGTCGTAGCCGTTGTCGAGAATCCACGCGTGCAGCCGCGCGACCGTCGGCCCCTCAGCCGCATACGGACCGATGTGCATGATCTGGGCGCTCAGCCCTTCCTCATAACGTTCCAGTCGCAGACGATCCAGCGCGGGCAGAGCGCCCTTTTTGCGCCGCGTCTCAGCGATCGCCTGCTCGACCATCTCCGGCGTGATGTGGGGCGGCTGCATGATCATCGCAGTCCACAGCCAGTCACCCTTCGCCTCGACGCTGAAAGACGCCATGTCCTCAGCCCACCACAGCCCCTCAAGCGGCATCACGACGTAGTCCAGCGCCTCGGGCCCGCGCTTGCTCATGAACTTGAGCGCATACGACACGCCGTACAGCGCTTCGGTCGCTTCCTGCCACGCGGGCGCCGTGTTCGGGTCTCCCGCGCCGTCGATCATCAGGTAGAGCAGCGGCGGCACGTCCACCGAGGTCACGCGATCCGCAGGTGGGTTGTAAAGCTGCTTGTACTCGGCTTTCAGGTCGAGCTTCATACAGGCACACTCCTGGGCGAGAGGCAAACAGCGGCGCAGAATAGTGCAGAGGGTCGAGCTTACGGCTCGTCAGGCATCTCGAATGACTGCAAGACGCCCAGGACGTAGAGGAAGGTGTCTAGCTGCTCCTGCGTGATGGTATCCGTGATCAGGGCGTTCAGGCGATCCGCCGCCGCCTCAACCTGGGGGCGGATGCGGCGCCCTTCGGGCGTCAGGTGCACGTGGACCGTCCGCCGGTCGCGCGGATCGACCGCCCGCGTGACCAGCCCCTTCTCTTCCATGCGGTCGAGCAGCGCGGTCAGCGACGCGGGGTGGCGGCAGATCGTGTGCGCCAGCGTCGAGGCGGTGACCCCGTCCTCGGCGTACAGGGCGCGCAATGCGTACCACTCCAGCACGCTCAGCCCGATCGGCGTAATCAGGCGCTCATAGACGTGCTCCAGGCGGCGGTACGCCTCTTCCAGATTGGTCGCGACGCACCCGTCAAAGCGAAGTTGTGCCGGCTCGTTCATGCCTCTAATTTTACTGTGAGGCGGGTCGATCGTCCAAGTGAGGATCGGCGGGAATGCGGCGGAAAAGCGGCAGGCGTCCGATTTCACGATTCTGGCGCGACCGTGATACAATTCGGACGACGACCGCACCGGAGGAAACGAGCAGAACTATGTCTCAAGGCGGCGGATTTTGCGAGCGACACGGCCCGTTTGACGCCCCGCACCGCACGTGCCCCTTCTGCGCGCTGGAAGCCGATCAGCGCCGCGCTTACGGCCCGCCCAGCGTCACCGTCCCCAGCCAGGCCGCGTCGCCGGACGTCAAGCGGGACATCCCTGAACCACCCCCCGCGCCCGGACTGACCGAACTGATCGGCCCGGAAGAAGTGCAGCCCCAGAACGGCCCGGAGCCCAACGACTCCGGCGAGCCGCTTCCCCCGCTGGCGTGGCTGGTCGTGCGAGAGCCGCGCGATCGCCGGGGCGCGCTGCTGGCTATCAAACCGAACCAGACGATCGGGCGCGAAGCCGACGTGCGCTGGAACGACCCGCGCCTCTCCCGCGTGCACGCCCGCTTTACGCTAGAACCGCCCGAAGATGCGCCCAACGCGCCGCCGGTCTATCACCTGTGGCCGTTCGCCCCCACTAATCCGGTCTACATCAACGGGCGCGCCATTCGCGGCGCCACGCCGTTGCAGGAAAACGACGAAATCAAGCTCGGGAATACATTGTTTGTCTTTAAAGTGCTGACCGGCTAGCAGAAAGTTACAGGACTGAGGGTCGCATGAGTCGCTCGCCGTCAACCCCGCTCGATGTGCAGGTTGCCATGAAAACTGACATCGGGCGCAAACGCAAGCAGAATCAGGACGCGATCGGGCACTACGTGCCACCCGACCCGGAGCTTGCCGCGCGGCTCGGGCAGATTTTTGTGCTGGCCGATGGCGTGGGCGGGCTATCCGGCGGAGATCTCGCCAGCCAGTATGCGGTCAGCACCATCATCAGCGTTTACTACGAGCAAGAAGAAGGCGAGCCGCCCGAACGTCTGGCGCGCGCCATCGCCGAAGCGAACAATCTCATCTTCGCCGAAAGCCAGGGGCAAGAGCGGCCCACCATCATGGCGACGACCGTGGTCGCTGCCGTGCTGCGCGACGACGAGCTGATCATCGGCAGCGTGGGGGATAGCCCGGCTTATCTCATGCGCGACGCCGACGTGCGCATGCTCACCATCGACCACACCGCCGAGGTGCTGGAGCGCGAAACAGTTTCGGCGGTGGATGCCGCCGACCCCGCCGCGCGCAAGCTCGCCCGCGCCCTGGGAAGCCTGCCATCCGTCAAGGTGGACATCATCACCGGGCGCGTGCGCCCCGGCGATCACCTCGTCCTGTGCAGCGACGGGCTGACGCGCTACGTTTCCCCGCGCGAAATCGAGCAGACCGTCGCCACGTTGCCACCCGAGCGCGCCGTCGATGCGCTGATCGAGATGGCAAACGATCGCGGCGGCGCGGACAACGTCTCGATGATCGTGCTGCGCCTGGGCGCGCGCGAGGAAAGCGCGATGCCGATCGTCGCAGAAGCGGCGACCGCCCCGTCAATCGCCCCATCCGACGCCCCGTCCGAAATGCCCGACGAGCGTCCATTCGCGCCGCCCGAGAGCCGTCCCCCAGCCATCGCCCCGCGCCGTGAGCAATTTGCCGAGGATGCACCCGGCGACGAGCCGCCCGCCGATACGCCGTGGAGCGTGCTGCTGGACATTGCGCGCGGCAATGCGCTGGTGACCGCCGCCGGGATGACGGTGTTGCTGGTGATCTTCGTCGCGCTCCTGCTGGCGATCGCCGGGCTGGGCGGCGGTGGACCCGCGCCTACCCCAACGGTCGATACCGGCGCCATGACGCGCGAAGCGGCGACCGCAGCAGCTTTCGCGGCGGCTACACGGCAGTTTGAGGTGCAGGCCACGCAGACGCTCGTCGCGGCTACCGAGGCGGCAGAGCAAGCGACCGCCGTCGTGCTGAGCCTCACCCCGCCGCCCAACAGCGGCCCCGCGCTGGAAACGGGCATGTGGTTCACCGTGACGGAGGGCGACGACATCCCGGCCTACGAAGCGCCCTCGCTTGACGCCGACGAGGCGACCGCGCTGGTGGCTGAGTCGAACTATCGCGTTTCAGACATCGATCTCGACGCGCCCAACGGCTACTGGTATTTCGTGGTGGACAATCTCGGGCAGGAAACCCGCTGGGTAAACGGGCCGAGCCTGCACCAGCGCGTGTTGGTGATCGATGAGCGTGGTAATCCGCTGCCCGAAGACCAGCAGCCGCTTGACCTACCGCCGGGCGTCCCCACGCCGACTCCTCCCGCGCCCGTCGAAACGCCCGGCCTCACCGGCACGCCCGGCGCTGAAGACGCGACCGAGGATGCCGGAGATGCGGTGCTCACCGGCACGCCGGAGCCGACCGAGGCCGTGATCCCGTACGGCGTCGAGGCGTGGCAGAACGGCGACAGCGTGCAGATCCGGCAGGAGCTTCAGCTTTGCGAGACGCCGATCGTGGAGCTATGCGGCGGGGGCGTTGCCAGCGCCGGGGAGCGCGGCGTGATCGTCGACGGGCCGACCGCTTCCGGCGAGCACTGGTGGTGGCGGGTTGAGTTCCCCGACGGCCGAATCGGCTGGATCGCCCAGGTGCTGCTCGGCCCGGCGTAGCGTGGGCTGTTCTTAGTGTTTTTTCGGAAGAAGCAAGCGCATTTCATCGGCGCGCAGAACCTCACCCCTGGCCCCTCTCCGTAAACGGAGAGGGGAAAAGGGGCTGGGGGTTAAGGGGTGAGGTTTTTCCCTCGCCCTTTTTAATTCCCGTTCGCGCGCTGTTCGGGGCGATCTACGCGGAAGACCATTAGCGAGTCGCCAAACGCGATCTGATCGCCGTCTTCCAGGCGCCGCGCCAGAACCTTCTCGCCGTTAACCTTCGTCCCGCGCGAGCTTTGCTGGTCCTGCAAGAAGAACTGCCCGTTGGCGTAGCGCACCAGGAAATGCCGCCGGGACACCTTCGGATCGGCTATCTGCACGTCGCACACGCTGGAACGCCCGACCAGCACGTCGGCGTATCGCAGGACGTCGCGGTGCCCGAGCGCCGCGCCGCCGTGCCCTTCCAGCCACGCCAGCGGCATGTCCGGCGGGCGCTCGCGGGAGAGATTCACCGGCGGGGCGGGCGCTTGCACCTCGGGCGCCTGCACAACCGGATGGTTCTGGCGCGGCGCGGGGCGTACCTGGAGCGTGTTCACAGGCGGCAGATTCGGCGTGCCATAGACCGGCGCGCGCGGCACGTAAGGCGGCGGGGGAATCGCAGCGCGCGCGTGCGGCAACGGCCGGCGGCAGTTCAAGCACGCCGCGGCTTCGGTGGGGTTCATCGTGCCGCAAGCGGGACACTGCACCAAGTTACCGTAGATCACCGGCTCGTCGTAGCCTTCCTCGCGACCAGTGCGAAAGTACAGGTAGAGCAGCACCACGCCGATCAGCAGCGCGGCCAGCGCCCCCAGCACCACAACCAGAATTATCAGCGTTCCCACGATGGTTTTTCAGCTCGCTAAACACCGGATGGGTGATCTTCATCTCAGTGTATCAGAAGAGCAAAAAGCAGCAAAGAGTACCAAAGAGCGCCCGAAAATCGCGATGGCGTAGCGGAAGTACAGCGAAAAGCAGCCGAAACTGGTTGGCTGCTCGATACGGTTCTCGTTGTCGTTGGTTGTTCTTTGTTCTGGCTAATTGCTGGCTCCTACGTCCCCACCTGCCGCCGCAAGACCAGCGAGGAGAGCACCACGAAGAACGCGGCGAACGCCGCCAGCGCCAGCAGGTACGGCCCGATCTCGATCAGGTTAAAGCCCTTGATCATCACGTCGCGCAGGGCGTGGTTGGCGTAGGTTAGAGGGATAGCGTAGGCGAGCGGCTGGAGCCAGCCCGGCATCGCCTCAATCGGCCACAGCGCGCCGCTCAGGAAGACCGGAAGCACAACCACCAGCGGGATGAACTGGACGATCTGAAATTCGTTGCGGGCGAACGTGCTCAGGAAAATTCCGAGATTGACGGCCAGCAGCGCGAGCAGCACCTCGACCGCGAACACGTTGATCAGGCTGCCCATCGTGTGAACCTTCAACCCGTAGATCGTGAACAGCAGCACCACCAGCGATTGGATGATCGCAAACAGCGCAAAGCCGAGCATGTAGCCCAGGATGATCTCGTGCTGGCGGATGGACGTCGCTTGCAGGCGTTCCAGCGTCCCGGCGACACGCTCTCGCAAAAAGGCGACGCTTGTCAGGATGAACACGAACATGAACACAAACAGCCCGATAAACACCGGCGCGAGATAGTCAAGCTGGTCAAACTCCGCGCTGCCATAGCGATACGTCGCGTCAATTGTGATCTGCGGCGCGCTGCCGGTGCTGACCACGCTCAGCCCGGCGAGCATCTGAACCGCGCCGCGCGTCAGCATGGTGCCCAGCATCCGCGCCACGGTCGGATTCGACCCCTCGTACACGACCGGGATTGTCACCGCGCGATCCTCGATCGCCCGCTGCGAAAAGTCTGCCGGAAGCGTGATAATCGCGTCGATCTCCCCGTCTTCGAGCCGCCGCTGCGCTTCATCCAGCGGCAACGCTTCGACCGTAAGCTGCTCCGCGACGCTGCCCAAGCTCTCCACCAGCCGCTCGCCCAGGTTAATCGTCCGCCCGCCGCCAATCGGCACCTGCGCGCCGGTATCTTCCAGCACAACCGCGATATGCGCCGCCGAAGACTCCAGCCGGACCAGCACGCCCGCCACGCTCAGCACAATCAGCGGCACGCCCAGAATCAGCGCCAGCGTGCGCCGATCGGCGCGAAGCTGGGCGATCACGCGCCGCGCCAGAGTGAAAATGCGAATCGCGGCCATGCGTCCCTTACCCTTCTGCAGCCACCTGCTCGGCGAAATAGAGAAATGCGTCTTCGAGCGTGGCCCGGCTAGACCGCGCCAATAGCTCGCGCTCGGTGCCCTCAGCCAGCAAGCGACCGTCACGGATAAAGCCGAGCCGGTCGCAGCGCGCGGCCTCGTCCATCACGTGCGACGAGACGATCAGCGTCACGCCTTGCGCGTTGAGCCGGTGGAAGTGATCCCAGAACTGGACGCGAAGCTGCGGATCGACGCCGACCGTCGACTCGTCAAGCACGACCAGTTCCGGCCGGTGAACCAGCGCGCACGCCAGCGAGCAGCGCCGTTGCAGCCCGCCGGAAAGCTCGCGCACGCGGCTGTTCGCGCGATCGGACAGCTCGACCAGCGCCAACGCCTCATCAATCCGCCGGGGAGCGCGCGTCACGCCCGCCATCGCCGCAAAAAACGCCACGTTCTGGCGAACGGTCAGGTCTTCATACAGCGCAATGTTCTGCGTCATATAGCCGATGCGCGCCATCACGCTCTTGTCCGGCATGGTGCGGCCAAGCACGCGAACCGTGCCCGCTTCCGGCCGCATCAATCCGACGATCGAGCGGATCAGCGTCGTCTTGCCCGCGCCGTTGGGGCCGAG
>CBINGT010000064.1:0-11696 GCA_966250245.1 uncultured Anaerolineae bacterium | reverse complement strand
ACTACCAGGGGCGCGCGCCCAAAATGCGAGCTAATGGTGGTGGGGTCGTCGCACCCAACAGCCATTTTTTCTTCTGCCATACAGTTGTTCCTTCCGGATCGGGGCAGGCTCGCGCCCGGCCTTCGGCAATTTTGAGACAGTCCGGCAACAGCGCGAGGGGCGCGTTTCGCCGGGCAAGGGCGATACAGTATAATACCTTCACGCAGGCTCCACTGGAGGTGAGGAAACTCATGAAACGCCTGTTAGCCCTTGTGAGTGTGACGCTTTTACTGGCTCTGCTGGCAGGGGGAGCGCCCACGCTGGCACAGGACGACGGGCAGGCGGCTCGCTTCGGCGCGGCGGTGTACGCTGAGTTCTGCCAGACGTGCCACGGCCCGCGCGGCGAGGCAATCGCGGAAGGTGCTGCGTTCCAGGCGATCGCGTTCGATGCGGAGATGGCGCGCGAGGTGATCGCCCAGGGCCGCGACTCCGACCCGGACGATGGGGCTGCGATGCCTGCCTACGCGCAGACGTCCGGCGGCCCGCTGAGCGAGGCTCAGATCGACCAAGTGATGGCGTACATGGCGACGTGGGAGTCGGGCGACGTGCCCTCGCTGCCCGCGCCGAACCTGCGCGCTGAGGTCGAGCTGGTGCCCGATCATTTCGGTGACGTGCAGCACGGTGCGACCGTCTACGCTACCTCGTGCTACGGCTGTCATGGCGCGGAAGGGCGCGGGCGCGTGCCGCCGAACTTCCCCGGCTTTGCGTATGATCCCGACACGTTCCGCACCGTCGTCGCCAGTGGGACCGATCACCCTCTGATGCCCGGCTTCTCGGTTGAGGTGGGCGGACCGCTGACGGAAACCGATCTCGAAGACCTCGAAACCTACGTCGCCTCGTGGGACGTGCAGACGCAGGAGTCGCAGCCCAGCCCGGCCGGATGGGCGACCTTCATGGTCATCCTCGGCGTGCTGGCGATCCTGGCTGTCGGCGGATACTACGGCGGCGGGTTCGCGCAGCTTAGCGACGATGAAGACGACGACACGCAGACGGAGCAGCCCGACCCGGCGGATCGCGGCGATCCGGGCGCAAACGCAAAGGAGTAGCCATGGCAGGACGGGTCACCATCCGCGAGATGACATCCGACGATCGGGAGTGGGCGCACACGCTGATCGCGGAACACTGGGGCGGAATCACGATGGTCACCCGGGGCGTGCTGTACGATATGCGTCAGTTTCCCGGCGTTATCGCGTGGCGGGATGGCATGCCCGTCGGCCTGGCAACGTACCGGATCGACGGGGACGCGTGCGAGCTGATGTCGATCAACAGCCTGATCGAAGATAGCGGGGTAGGCACGGCGCTGTTGCGAGCGGTCGAAGAGACGGCGCGTGCGGCGGGCTGTCGCCGGTTGTTCCTGATCACGACCAACGATAACACGCACGCTTTGCGCTTTTACCAGCGAAGGGGGTACCGGTTGACGGCGCTGCGTCCCGGCGCGCTCGACGAGGCGCGCCGCCTCAAGCCCGGCATTCCTGAGATCGGAATGGATGGCATCCCGCTCCGCGATGAGCTGGAGCTAGAGCGCATGCTTATCTGAGTCATTAGCTTAACAAATGATTAGAACTCGCTGCGGCGTAGACCATGCGGGGAAAAACTGTTACAATCTCGATACACGTGCGGGCATTCGTCGGAGCCAGCTTGAATTGAGGATTAAGCAAACATGACTGAGCTTCAGTGGGAAAAGAGTCAGCTACTGCCCGCCCAGAGCAAGGCGAAGCCTGCCGGGCGCTGGAAGTTTATGATTATTGGCGTGGTGATTCTGGGTGCGATGGCATATCTGTTGTTTTCCAGCACGCTGATCGGCGCCCGGTATTATGTGACGGTGGACGATCTGCTCGGCGATGAGGCGATGCACGGCAAAAAGGTGCGCGTCTCCGGCGCGGTGGATGGCGATCCCACGTTCAACCCTGAAACGCAGGAACTGAGCTTCGTCGTCGCCAATATTCCCAACAGCAACGACGAGATCCGCGAGCAGGGCGGGCTGGCAATGGTTTTGCACAAGGCAGTCGAAGACCCCAACGCCACGCGCATGAAGGTCGTCGCCTACGAGAAGGAGATCCCGGACCTGCTGCAGCACGAAGCGCAGGCGATTATGTCTGGCACGCTGGTCGAGCAGAACGGCGAGATGGTGTTCATTGCCGACGAAATCACGCTGAAGTGCCCGACCAAGTATGAAGAGGACGTGCCCGAGCAGGTTGTGGGCTAGTCTTGTGCGCTGAATTTGCTTTGCCATGCCTGAACGCCGCCTCGCGCGGCGTTCTCTATCTGGGATGAAGCACGCGCCGCGCGCTAGATGTGTGTTTCTGCGCCGAAAAAGAGCCCAATGCTCCTGCGGGTTCGGCTAGCGGGGAGTCTGGATTTTATGTATGATATTTCCAGATTACTCACGGCTGTTATTCGGCGGGCCATTGTTAGACGCAGCAGCGAGCGCGGCAGTGATTGCCGGCCGGTCCTAGCAAGAGGGGGGGACGGCCGCCTATGTTCTGACCGGCGCCGCTGCTTCGTGCTGTCTTAAGGAATTGATCGTTAACAGGAAGCAGCCCGCCAGAGAAGCCGACCGGCCCCGTGCCGCCTTCTCGTTCTACAAGCGCGGCAATGTCGTGAGTGCCTGTCTCGGTTGCTGCTAATCGCTCACAGTAAATTATTCGAGGAGCCATCGAAGGCCATGATTGCAGAAATTGGCATTGTCACGACCGGCGTGGCGTTCGTCGCGGCGGCATACGCGTTGATTGCGGCGCTGGTAGGTGTGCGCACGCGCAGCGACGCCTGGATCATGAGCGCCCGCAACGCTGCGCTGGCGACCTTCCCGCTGCTGACAATCGCGTGCCTGACACTGATCTACGCCCTGCTCAACCATGAGTACAGCATCTCCTACGTCTGGCAGACGACCGACAACGCAACCCCGACGTTTTACCTGTATACCGCGTTGTGGGGCAGCCAGGCGGGGTCGCTGCTGTTTTGGTCGTGGCTGATGAGCGCGTTCACGTTCGCGGCGCTGCTGCTCAACTGGCGCAGCGAGCGGCGGCTGATGCCGTACGTGATCGTCGCGACGATGGCGACCCTCGGGTTCTTCCTGATCCTCAACGTCTTCATCGAGAACCCGTTCGAGCGTTACTGGCTGGTGCCCGGCCAGACGCAGCCGGTGTCGGCGTTGTTCCGCCCGGCGGGCAACGCGGAAGTGTTCACTCCAGCGGACGGCACCGGCCTTAACCCGCTGCTGCGCCACCTGGGGATGGTCATCCACCCGCCGATGCTGTATCTCGGCTTTACCGGCTTCGTGATTCCGTTTGCGTTTGCGTTCGCGGCGCTGGCAACCGGGCAGCTTGGCGCAGGATGGATCCGCGCGACGCGTTCGTGGGCGCTGGTGGCGTGGCTGTTCCTCAGCCTGGGGCTGCTGCTCGGCGGGCGCTGGGCGTATGACGTGCTGGGCTGGGGCGGCTATTGGGGCTGGGACCCGGTCGAGAATGCGGCGTTGCTCCCCTGGCTGACCGGTACGGCGTTTTTGCATAGCGCGGTCGTGCAGGAAAAGCGCGGCATGCTTAAATTCTGGAACATGCTGCTGATCATCCTGACGTTCCTGCTGGTGATCCTCGGCACGTTCGCCACGCGCAGCGGCGTGGTCAGCAGCGTGCACGCCTTCGCGGAGTCGGAGATCGGCGTGCCGATGTTCAGCTTCCTGGCGGGCGCGGCGATCGTCAGCGTGGTGCTGCTCGTCTGGCGGCAGGAGCGCGGCGATTTGCGCGGCGCGGACCATCTCGACTCGATCTTCAGCCGCGAGAGCCTGTTCCTGCTCAATAACTGGATGTTCCTGGGCCTGACGGTCGTCGTGCTGTGGGGAACCTGGGCCGAAGCGATCACGACCATCCTGGTCGACCTCGGCTTGCGAGACACGGTCATCAACCTGGGGCCGGACTACTTCCCGCCGGTCGTGCGCCCGTTCCTGGTCGGCATTTTCATCCTGATGGGGCTTGCACCGCTGGCCGCGTGGCGTCGCTCCACCGCGCAGCGACTGGGCCGCTCTAGCCTGATCCCGTTTGTGCTGTCGGTGGTCGTGGTGATCGTGCTGTATGCGACCGGCACGGATAACATCCTGGCGCTGTTCGGCTTCTTGCTGGTGGCGTTCGCGGGCTTCGCGACGATCTACGAGATCGGCAAGGGCGTGGCGGCGCGTCACCGGCGCGGCGAGGGCTATTGGTCGGCGTTCTCCAACCTGATCGCGCGCGACCGCCCACGCTACGGCGGCTACTTCATCCACCTGGGGATCGTGGTGATGGGCCTGGGTGTCATCGGCAGCACGTCGTTCCAGGAGATCACACAGCGAACGCTGAACCCTGGCGATCGCCTGACGCTCGGCGACTATACGATGGAATATAACGGGCTGTATGACGCGACCGCGGAAGATGGGCGCCGCATGACGATCGCCCGCGCCACCGTCTATCGTGATGGCAAAGTGGTGGACCAGATCCGCCCGCGCCGCGACACGTTCTACACCGTTGACTCGACCACCGGCGTGATGACGCCGACCACGAACATGAGCATCCCCGGCTCACACAGCACACTGGCGGCGGACTTCTACGCGATTATCACGTTCTGGGAAGGCAACACGACCACCTTCCGCGTGTATCTGAATCCGCTGATCAACTTCGTGTGGCTGGGCGGTGTGGTGCTGATCCTGGGCACGGTGGTCGCGCTGTGGCCGTCGCGCCAGCCGGCGACCCGCCAGCAATACGCGGCGGTCCCGGTGCCTTCGACGTCGGGAGATCGCTAGATGGGGAGCCAGATGTTTCGGACGACAGTGATGCGAGGGCTGGCGCTGGTATTGGTTGTGGTCGCGCTGCTGGGCGGGATCGCGCCGGTGGGCGCGCAGGGCGGCGATAGCCTGCCGCCGGGGGTGACGTGGGACGATGTGAACCGCGTCGCCAGCCAGATGTTCTGCGACGTGTGCGAGGGCATTCCGCTGGACGAGTGCGAGAGTATCGCGTGCGTGCAGTGGCGCGAGGAGATCGCGCGGCAGTTGGGCGAGGGCCGCACCGATGACGAGATCATCGACTACTTCGTCGAGCGGTATGGGGACGAGGTTGCGGCCATCCCGCGCGACCCGATGGACCGCTTTCTCGCGTTCGCGGTGCCTGCCGGGCTGATCGCGGTGTTCAGCCTGATTGGGATTTTCGAGGTTCGCCGCTTGCGCCAGCGCGGCCAGCAGGCCGGACAGGTGGTGCGGCGTTCAGGGACGCGGCTGCAGCAGCGGCCGGTCCCGGCAGACGTGAGTCACGATCTCATCGAACGGTTGGAGCAGGAGTTAGAGGGGCTTGATCGATGACCGAGCAGACGAACCTTGTGTCGCCCGCCGGGCAAGATGACCTGCCGGAGTGGCTGGATCAGATCACGAAGGCCGAGCCGCAGCCGGACGAGCCGGTGAAGCAGCGTTTTTCGACGTTTGGCGTGCTGGCGCTGCTGGGTGTGATCGCGGCGATAGTGGTAATCGGCTATGCGCTGTACAAGGCAAATCTGACCACGCCGACCGAGGGTCCGGCGCCCGCGTTCAGCGCGGTGACGTTTGACGGCGAGCCGATCTCGCTTGATGGCTGGCGCGGGAATGCGGTCGTCGTGAATTTCTGGGCGAGCTATTGCGCGCCGTGCCGCGATGAAGCGCCGATGCTGGAGCGTCTGTGGCAGGAATATCGCGATCGGGGCGTGGTGTTCGTCGGCATCAACACCGACGATATTGAGCGGAATGCGCGCGCCTATATGGATGAGTTTGGGATCACGTACTACAACGCGCCGGATGTGAAGGGGAAGATCGAGGACGATTACCGGATCACCGGCATCCCGGAGACGTTCGTGATCAACACCGAAGGCGAGATCGTGCGGCACTTCCTCTCGACCCCGCGCGAGCGGGAACTGCGCGAGGAGATCGAGCGCGCGCTGAATAGCTAGTGGCGAGGCAATGGGCGGTAGCCGTTAGCGGTTAGCGACGAGCAAGCGCCAAGCGGGGGGCTACGGCTCGCGGCTGGCTGCTAACGGCGAACCGCTGTCATTGAAGGGGCAGGCATGTCGACGACGTTAATTCTTATAGCCCTGCTGGTGGGGGGCGGAACGTTGGTGTTTGTAGCGGGGCCGCTGCTGAAGGCGGGGGCAAAAGACAGCCCCGCAATCCGCAGGGGGACGGCGCGTCAGGCGCAGGCGCTAGAGCTATTATGGAGCGAGAAATTACGCGTGCTGCGCGAAATCCGCGATCTGGACTTTGATTACGATATGGGCAAGCTTGGCGACCGTGCCTACGAAGAGCAGCGGGTGTATTTGATGCGCCTCGCTGCTGCGATCGTGCAGCGGATCGACGCGCTGGAAAGCGAGATCGCCGAGCAGGAAGCGAAAGTTGAGGCAGCCGTCCAGGCGCTGCGTCAGGCGTCCAACACCGCCGAGCGGGTCGCGTCGCGCTGAAAAATTATGATTACTGTCGGGAAGTCAAGTCAGCCATCATTCTCTGCGGTCTAAACCCTATGGTGAAACCTGTGGCAAATCGCGTGTTGATCGTGAGCCTTGCGCTCTTATTCTTGTTGACCGCCTGCGGAATCAACACCTCAGGCGAGCCGGAAATTATCATGGAGCGCGAGATCGGTCCAGCCGCGCCCACTGCTGTTACCCTGCCGACCCCCATGCTCAATCTCGATGGCGCGTCCGGGCCTGGCGAAGACGCCACCGACGCAGCGCCCGAGCCCGCTGATGTGGTGTTGAGCGATGAGGTTGCGAGCGCCGATTACGACCTGGGGATGCAGACGTATCTGGCCGAGTGCGCGCCGTGCCACGGCGCGGAGAGCGGCGCGGGGCCTTCGCTGACCGTGATCAAGAACGAAGCGGGACAGCGCGTCGAGGGGTTGTCCGCCGAGGAATACGTCCACCAGTCGATCGTCGATCCGGGCGCGTACGTTGTGCCGGGGTATGAGGACATCATGCCCAAAGACTATGGCGAGCGCCTGAGCGACGAGCAGATCAACGGGCTGGTGCGCTTCATTTTCGAGTTCGTCCCGCCCGCGATGGTCAGCGGTGGTGGCGGTGCGGACGCGCCCGACCCGGAGAGCGAGCCGCCGTCGGTGGCTGAACCGGGCGAGGTGCTGGCCGTGACGGGGCGGCTGATCCAGGGAACCAGCAACGGCGATCCGATCCCGGCCGATCAGCCCGTGTCGCTGTTCGTGCTGGACGGAACCGGCGCGGAGCTGGTCAGCATGGAGACGACCGCCGACGCCGATCACACCTTCCGCTTTGAGGACGTGCCGCGCTCGCGCAGCTACATCTACATTGTGTGGGTCAACTACGATGGGATCCCGCAGGGCGCGCAGATCCATCCCATCCAGGGCGACGAGGACGAGATCGCGACCGATGTCACGCTCTACGAGCGGACTGACTCGCACGACACGGTCGGCGTGACGTGGGCGCAGGTGCTGTTGAACTACGCGCCGATGAACGAGTTCGGCCTTGAGGTGCGGCTGGACGTTGAGCTGCTCAACACCGGCGATCGCATCGTCGCCAACGAAAACGACGGCGAGGGCCCGCTGCCGGTGTCAGTCGAGATCGAGCTTCCGGTCGGCGCGTTCGGCATCCAGCCGATGCAGATGCAGGAGAACCCGCGCTATCGCGTCGAGATGGTTGACGGCGTGCCGGTTGTGAAGGATACGTGGCCGCTGCGCCCCAACCAGGCGCACAAGATCACCGTTCTCTACTATCTGCCATACGAGAACGGCGCGGTGATCGAGCACGCCTTCGACTTCCCGGTGATGGATGCGGCTGTGCTGGTCCCGAACGATACGGTGACGTTCAGCAGCGATCAGTTCGACAACAAGGGCACGATCCGCTATCGCGCGCTGACCGGTGGCCTGCGGGTGACGGAACTAGAGCCGGGCGCGGAGATCCGGCCGGACGACGGGTCACTGCTGAGCGCGCACGAGCTCGTCGCGCCGCTGCGCCGCGACCAGCGCATGACCTTCACGCTCGAAGGCCGCCCCACGCGCACCGTCACCCGGACGGGAAGCAGCGGCGCCACGGCGCAGACCTCCAGAGCTGATGACGACGATCTGCTAGATATGCTGCCCTACTTCCTGGCCGGGCTGGGCGTCGCGATTGTCGGCGTGGCGGCGGTGATGTGGTGGCGGCAACGGAGCGCCGCGCCCGCTCTGGTGACCGCCGGTGCGCCGCGTCCGCGCGTGGTGGATAACTGGCGCCCGCCCTCGGCTCGCGCCACGAAGGACGAACTGCTGCAGATGCTCGCGGCGCTCGAAGATCGCTACGAGGCGGGTGAGATCGACGAGCACACCTACCAGGAGCGCCGGGCGATCCTGATGGACCGGCTGGTTCCGCTGCTGAACGAGGACTCGGATGCCTGATCGCGAAGCGGCGGACGCTATGATTTCGGTCCGAGGGCTGACGAAGGTCTTCGGAGTGAACCCGGTGCTGCGCGGCCTGGATTTGGCCGTGTCGCGCGGCGAGTTCGTGACGCTGCTGGGGCCGAATGGCTCCGGCAAAAGCACGTTTCTGCGGATTCTGGGCGCGCTGTCTCGCCCGACGAGCGGCAGCGTGCAGATCGGCGGGTGGGACCTGCCCAAAGAGGCGGACTTCGTGCGCCGCCAGTTGGGGATTGTCAGCCACTTACCGCTGCTGTATGACAACCTGACCGCCGAGGAGAACATGATCTTCTTCGCGCGGATGTACGACATCCCCACCGAGCAGCGCGCCGAGCGCGTTCGCACGGTGTTAGAGCGTGTCGGGCTGTGGCGGCGGGCGCGGGATCTCGTCCGCACGTACAGCCGGGGGATGCTTCAACGGCTGGCGATCGCGCGGGCGATCCTGCACGATCCGGCGATCCTGCTGCTTGACGAGCCGTACACCGGGCTAGATCAGGACGCGGCGGCGCTGCTGGACGATCTGCTGCGCGAGGTGGCCGTCAGCGGGCGGACCGTTCTGATGACGACGCACGATCTGCGGCGCGGGCGAGACTTGGCGGACCGTGTCGCGATCCTGAGCCGGGGCAAGATCGCCTTCGACCGGCCGAGCAGCGAAATCGATCCCGCCGAGTTGCCGGGCATCTACGCCGACGTGACGGGGGCGGCGTCCGTCCGATGAGCACGCGCAGCGACTCCACGACCAAGCCGGTTGACGTGCAGGCGGCTCCGGGGCGCCTCGTGACGGTCCGCCGCCCGGTGACGCCGTACTGGCGGGCGGTTGGCGCGATCGCCTGGAAGGACCTGCGCGCCGAGTTCCGCAGCCGCGAGCTGATCAACTCGATGCTGCTGTTCACGCTGATGACCGTGATGGTCTTCAGCCTGGCGCTGGAGCTCGATGCCAACGCACGCGAAACGATCGTGACCGGCGTGCTGTGGGTGACGATCGTGTTTGCGGGGCAGCTTGGCCTGAGCCGCAGCCTGGCGGGCGAGAAAGACAAGGGCAGCTTGGACGCTCTGCTGCTCGCGCCGATTGCCCGGAGCGCGCTGTTCTTCGGCAAGATGTTCGGGAACCTGCTGTTTGTGCTGGTGATCGCGCTCGTGCTGATAGTGTTGCTCACCGTTATGTTTAACATCACGCTCGTTCACCCGCTGCTGCTTCTGCTGGTGGTGCTGGGGAGCGTGGGCTTCACGACGGTCGGGACGCTGCTCTCCAGCATGAGCGTGCACGCACGCAGCCGCGAGACGTTGCTGCCGATCCTGCTGATGCCGGTCGTGCTGCCGATCGTGATCAGCGCCGTGCGCGCTAGCACGGCGATCCTCAACGAGATGCCGTCCGCCGACTGGATGCCGTGGCTTCAGCTTCTGGCGCTGGCGGACGTGATCTTTATCGCGGCGAGTTATGCGTTGTTTGATTTCGTGGTGGAAGAATAGCCGCTTTCCGGCAGAATAAAGTAGAGAACTCTGATAAAATTGTCGCATAGCGTACCCAGTCGGCCGGCTCGCCGGTACGAGGCAGATTCAGGAGTGGGAAAAGGATGGCTTATTCGGATAAGCGCACGCGCATTTTGAAGGGGCTGACCTACGCGGCGCTCGCGCTGTTCGTGCTGGCGATGCTGATGGACTTCTTTTACGTGGGTCCAGAGCGGACGCAGGGCGAGGCGCAGCGCATCTTTTACGTGCATCTGGGGTCGTTCCTGGGGTCGTTCCTGTCGTTCACTGCGGCGGTCATCGGGGGCATCGCCTACCTGCGGACGCGCAACACCAAGTGGGACACGCTCGGCCTGTCGTCGGTCGAGATTGGGCTGGGCTTTGCGACGATCACCATCGTGACCGGCATGGCCTGGGCGCGCCCGATCTGGAATACGTGGTGGACATGGGACCCGCGCCTGACGAGCGTGACGATCATGTGGCTGGCATATGCGGCCTACCTGATGCTGCGCACCGGGATCGAAGACCCGGAACGGCGGCGGCGCTTCGCGGCGGTGTACGGAATTGTCGCGTTCGCGAGCGTGTTGTATACGGTGATCATCATTCGCGTCCGGCCCGACACGATTCACCCGGTTGTGGTCGGCCCCACGCAGGCCGATCCCGAAGGGGCGTTCGAGGTGAGCGGCCGCATCCGCGACACGCTGTTTTTCAACCTGTTCACCTTCGCGGTGATCACGGTCGTTTTAATCTGGCACCGCATCCGCCTGGAGAACCTCTCCGAGTGGGTCGCGCGGCGGAAGATGGAAGTGCTGGCTGACCTGTAGCGAGAGAGGGCGAGACAATGGGTAAATATGCGGAATACGCGTTCCTGGGCTATGGCGCAATGGCGCTGATCCTCGGCGCGATGATTGCGTGGCTGTACCTGCGCTATCGGGCGTTGCAGCGCGAAGCGGCGATCGTCGAGCAGGTGGCGGCGGAAGAACGGGGTGACCGGGTCCATGCGGCGGTCGGCGCGCTGGAAAGCGACGCTCAGCCGGACCAGGCCACGCCCGGCATGACCGGCATGGCGAACCCGACGACCGATCGCACGCGGGCGGGGTGAGGCGTAGCAGTTAGCGATTAGCCGTTAGCGGTTAGCAAAACTGGGCGGCGGGGCTGCTCGTCGTGCGCCTGACGGATTGTGATGCTGCTTGAGAAACGCAAAGAGCAGGGTGCGTACCCTGCTCTTTTCTTGCTCCAGTGGAGGTGCCGGGAATCGAACCCGGGTCCAAAGGATTCGCGAACAGACCTCTACAAGCTTAGTTGGCTCTTTAATTTCGCGCCGTGGGAACCCAAGCCAACCAGGGCGTGCCACGGGCTAGTCGATAGACGCTTAGCCACTGCTTATCGACATCGCAGCGGGGCACCCTGCTATTTGTGACGCCTGCTTGCCGCCCGAGCAGGGACGGTCGGGGCAGACGGGTCACCCTCGGGTGACCTGTGTCTGTCTGGCTGCTTTACGCGGCCAGAGCGAGACGGGGTGTGCTTTCGTTGGCACTTGTTGTTTTGCTCTGGATTTACGAGGTTAGAGCGCCTCGGCTTGCAGTCTGGGCGCAGCCTCCCCTGTCGAAGCCTGTCACCCCCTTGCAGGCATCATTATACCACACCCGGCCCCGCTGTTGAAGACGATCTTTCAGAAATGCGTAAGAACGGGCCGCGATCATGGCGCGACCGGCTCGATTGTCCGCCCCTTTCCCCTGCGCTATACTTCGGGCCATGACCCAGCCTTTTTCCTCTCGCCTCTGGACGCGCGCG
>CBINGT010000063.1:0-11793 GCA_966250245.1 uncultured Anaerolineae bacterium | reverse complement strand
CCTGACTAACGAATATTATGGCGAGGTCGCGGTGCTGCGCGACGGCAAGCTCACCAAGATCGGCGCCTTTGAAGACCTCGAAGCGCTTGATTTTGACGGGGTGCGCGAGCTGGAAGCGTTCATCACCACCGGCGGCACCAGCACCGCGCCCTACACGTACGAAGGCAAGCTGCGAACGTACCAGAACAAGACCTGCCGCTGGCCCGGGCACTTTGCCCAGTTCAAGGCGTTTCAGCAGCTTGGCCTGTTCGAGTTAGAGCCGATTGAAGTCAACGGTCAATCCATCGTTCCGCGCGACGTGTTCCACGCGCTGCTCGAACCGCAGATCACGGCGCCAGTGATCAAGGATGTGTGCGTGATGCGGGCGAAAGGGGTTGGCGAAGATGCTAACGGTCACGAGCGGGCGGTGATCATCGACCTGGTGGACTATTACGACGAGGCCACCGGGTTCACCGCTATGGAGCGGATCACGGGCTGGCACGCGGGCATCATGGCGGAATTCATCGCGCGTGGCATAGTCGAACCGGGCGTCTGGCCGATGGAGCGCGCGGTGCCAGCCGGTGTGTTCATGGAAAAGGTCCGGGAACGCGGCTTTAACGTCACCGTCCGGTGGGAATAGAACGTGCTCCGTGCCGTGGCAAGCTGGCGCGAAATCCGTGACGGGTGGCGAGATATTTGATTTCGCGATGGCAACCCCCTACAATCGACGATGCACAGACTGAGTAGACGCAATCCCGCCTTACTCAAGTCGTGAAGGGAGGCAACCCATGGCGAAAAGAGTGTATATGTTTGGGGCCCGCAATCTCGAACGGGCGCGGCAACATATTCAGCGACATCCCGGGAAAGACCTTGTCATGCTGCGCGCTCCGGATCGCCGGATAGCGGTGTGCAACCGGCGCTTCGCATCCGTGCTCAGGGAGCAGGGGTTCACACCCATTGAGGAAGCGTAACACGCGCAACGGCTGGGCATTGACCAGTATGAAACCGGACGCGAAGTCCGGTTTTTTGTTTGCGTTCGGCTGCGCATGTATTGCTTCTACCATTGCTGGCTGACTCAAGAAATCGAGCTGTTCATGCTGGCTACGCGCTCGACGTGCGGACTAGCTTAAGGGATTGCATAGTTCTCAGCGTAAAATGTTTGTATCAATGGCCCGGTAATTCCGTCTTTTCCGTCTAAGTTATTACTCACTATTGGGTTCTGCTTCAGATAGCAAAGCAGATGCCTTGAAGCCATCAACTAGGCTCAAACTCTTAAGTAGCAAATAGATCGTGGAGTATCTAGGTTGATTTCTTTATATTGGTGAAAAATATCATCGTGATGACACCATATCCAGACTTTATTATTTGTGTCCACATCGGAATCTATAGTTCAATAAAGCACAAAGCTACAGGTACAAGTAATTTTTTACTAGATCGTAACATCCTTTAAACATACATCATGGTATATTGCTTATACGATGTTGCGGGAGGGACTCTCTACAAGTCCAGTTCAACCAGACACACCATCGCATTCTGGATTTTGAAGGGGGGATATACAATGATCGACCAGGTGATCACGCCACCAGTCGTCGGCAATCCAGGTTCCTCCTATTTTTTCGTCAAGCGCCTTATCGATACCGTCCTGGCGACTTTACTCCTTATCTTCTTGTCGCCCTTGCTGCTTGTGATCGCCATACTGATCAAACTCGATTCGCCCGGCCAAGTCATCTTTGTGCAGTCAAGGGTCGGGGCCAAACGGCAGCTCGCCGGACGGCATCGTCGATGGGAAATCCAGACCTTTCGAATCTATAAGTTCCGTTCTATGTACTCCGATGCGGATCAGGCGCTCCACCAGGCGCATATCCGAGCCTACACCCTCGGGCAACTGGAGATCACCAACGCCTCGACCCCCACATTCAAGCTCACGGATGATCCACGGGTTACGCGCGTAGGGCGGATCCTGCGTAAAACCAGCCTCGACGAACTGCCCCAGTTGGTAAACGTTTTGAAGGGCGAGATGAGCCTGGTCGGGCCACGGCCGATCCCGGTGTATGAATTTGAAGACTACCAGGAACGGCACAAGCAGCGCTTCGCCGCTCTACCGGGGATCACGGGGCTCTGGCAAGTGAAAGGGCGCTGCCTGGTGTCGTTCGAGGAACAAATCCAGATGGATATCGAGTACGTGCGTAACCAGTCGCTGTGGCTTGACCTCAAGATTCTGCTGCTCACCATTCCCGCTGTCTTATCGGGCCGCGGGGCTGGATAAGACCCACCAACTGCATCTTTAAGAGAAACGAGGTGCGTGGCATGTCAGACACGATCGGTATTGCTGTCCTCGGCGCTGGTTATTGGGGGATCAATTACGTCCGCCTGTTCAACGAATTACCGGGAGCGCGAGTCGTCTCAGTGTGCGATGCGCGAGTGGAACGTCTGCTGGAAGTGAAAAGACGGTTTCCAGATGTGAGCGTTACCACAGATCTGGCCGAGGCATTACACCACCCAGGGGTTGAGGCGGCGGTGGTGTGCACGAATGCCACAGCGCACTACGAAGTCGCTAAACAGTGCCTCGAAGCGGGTAAACACGTCCTGATCGAGAAGCCAATGGCGACCAACACGGCGCACGCCCAGGAATTGCTCGACCTGGCCCAATCCAGCGGGCTCGTGCTGATGGTCGGGCACATCTTCCTCTACAATGCAGGCGTTCAGACGATGAAATCCTATATCGATCGGGGCGATGTGGGGCAGGTGTATTACGTGTATGCTCGCCGCACGAACCTCGGCCCGATCCGCTCGGATGTGAATGCGCTGTGGGATCTGGCGCCACATGATGTCTCGATCCTGAATCTTCTCCTCAACCAGTTGCCTCAGTGGGTCAGCGCCGTTGGGACGCGCGCCTTGCGGAACGGCCGTGAAGATGTCGGGTTCATGGTTCTCGGCTATCCAGACGGCGTAATCGGCCATGTTCACGTAAGCTGGGCGGAACCTAACAAGGTTCGCGAAGTTGTCGTGGTGGGCAGCGACCGGCGAATTGTCTTTAACGATCTGGATCCCCTGGAGCGGGTGCGTATCTATGAAAAAGGTATCGCCCTCTCGACCGATGAGCCAGAGCCGTCCAACTACGGTGAATATCAATTCTCCATCCGTGATGGCGCGATCATCAGCCCCAAGATCGAGGTCAGCGAACCCCTGAAGAACCAGTGCAGCCACTTCCTCGACTGTGTCGCAAATGGTTGCGTTCCCCTCAGTGGGGGAGAGAACGGTGTGGAAGTAGTCCGGATTATGGAGGCGGCTACCCTCTCGATGTTGGGCAGAGGGCAGCCCGTTGAACTGAACTGGGATAAGCCACAACAGGGGGAAGCTACGCATGAGTATCAAACCGGAATTGCAAGTGCCCTTCGTTGATCTGGGGGCGCAGCGAGCCGCGATTGCGGACGAACTCGACCAAGCAATCCGAAGTGTGCTGGATCGGACTGACTTCATCCTGGGAAGGGATGTCGCTCTGTTCGAGGAAGCGTTCGCTGCATATTGCGAGGTGAAGTACGCTGTCGGGGTGGACTCGGGCACATCCGCCCTGGAGATGGCATTGCGGGCGTACGGCATCGGTCCGGGCGACGAAGTCATCACGGCTGCCAACACCTTTATCGCGACCGTGCTCGCCATCGCGTACGTTGGCGCCCGGCCCGTTCTGGTCGATGTCGATCCTCGCACGTATACCCTGGATCCTTTGCGGCTGGCGTCTGCGATCACGCCTCAGACCAAAGCCATTATCCCCGTTCATCTTTACGGCCAGCCCGCCGACATGGACCCCATCATGGAGATTGCGCGGCAGCACGGGCTGATCGTTATCGAGGATGCCTGCCAGGCGCACGGCGCGCGCTACAAAGGGGCGCGGGTCGGGTCGTTCGGTCACGCTGCTGCATTCAGCTTCTATCCGGGGAAGAACCTCGGCGCTTATGGCGATGGCGGGATGGTCGTTACCAACGACGAACTGACCGCCCAGACGCTTCAGATGCTTCGGAACTATGGGCAGAGCCAGAAATATCGTCACGAGCTGAAAGGCTTTAACCGCCGGCTGGACACGCTCCAGGCTGCTGTCTTGCGGGTCAAGCTTGCCTATCTTGACGACTGGAACGCCGCACGGCGCGCGCACGCCGCTCACTATTCTGAGCTTCTTGGCGCGGTCGTCGAAACGCCGCAAGTAGCGGAATATGCCGAATCGGTGTGGCATCTGTACGTTATCCACACTCCTCACCGTGAGGCGCTCCGAGCACACCTGAGCAGTCGCGGAATTTCAGTAGGGATGCACTATCCCATCCCGATCCATCTCCAACCAGCATTTCAGGACCTCGGATATCGGAAGGGCGATTTTCCAGTGTCGGAGCGCAATGCGGCGGAAGGGTTGTCGCTGCCGATGTACGCAGAGCTCGCGCCGGAAACGATCGAATACGTCGCGACAACTATTGTCGACTTCATGGCAGCGTACGGGGCGGATCCTCTGTCTGAATCGACTAGCTGATGGGGTGACTGGAAGTGGGACTCTCTAGTTACGTTCGTGTCTTATGGAAACACAAATGGACCATCGTAGCCACGACGTTGCTGACCGTGGCTATCGCAGCGTACGGGAGTTCGCTCCTTCCGACGAAATACGCTGCCACTGTCGTGCTGCGTGTGTTAACGCCTGCCGGTGGGGCGCTCGACCGGATCGAATACGACACCCGCTATGGCGATCGGCTGATGAGTACATATATGCAGATTGCCGTTAGCCGCCCGGTCATGGGCGAGTTAATGCAAAAACTGGAGCTTGATGAACCGCCGGAAATCGACGTCAAGGCGGTCGCCAACACCGAGTTGTTGGAAATTACGGCGACCAGCGGCGATCCCAAGCTGTCGCGGGATATCGCCAATACGCTGGGAGAGATCCTAGTCGCGCGCAACGTGGAACTGTACACCGGAAGCGGAAAGACTGCGGCTGAGATTCTGGGCGAGCATCTGGAGCAGATCGAGGCTGAATTGGACGATGCCCGGAGTGAATACAACAGCCTTCAGCAAGCAGAGACGGCAGACCCCGCTCACCTTGACGTGCTCGCCAGCTTGATCACGCTGAAACAATCGCAATACGCTTCAATGCTCGAGCAGTACGAGCAGATGCGCGTGGCTGATACCCTGCGCACCAACGCGATCTCGGTGATGGAACCAGCGATCGTGCCCGAGAAACCCGCCGGACCACCCAGGATAATCATCTTCGGTATAGCAGGTGTCTTGGGCCTGGTGGGCGGAACGAGCCTAGCCTTCGTGTTCGAATACACTGACACCAAACTCTACGACTCCGAGCAGGTCGAGGCGGTCACCGGGCTGCCTGTCGTCGGCGAGATTCCCAAGATGAAGCGACGGCGGCGTAAGGCTGTGCTGTTTGCGCAGCAGTCCTTTCACGAAGAAGCGTTCCGGCACCTGCAGGTCAACCTTTTCCGATCGACTCTTGATCCCAACCAGTTTAGCGGCATCAAAGGGATCGGGCCGGTTTATGCTGAAGCATTGTCACGGGGGCGCATCTATACCTACCAGCAATTGGCCGCAGCGAAACCGGAAGAGCTTGAGCTGCTGATCGGGGCTCCCGAAAGGCGCAAAGTCGACGTGACAAGCTGGATCGAACAGGCCAAGCAGCTTGCCGCCGAGAACGGCAAGTCCGCCGACGGCGTTTTTCGCTCACTGCTGATCACCAGCGCCACACCTGAAGAGGGTAAGTCCACTATCGTCGCCAATCTCGCGCTTGCTCTGGCAAAGTCTGGCCGCAGAGTGCTCGCGGTCGACGGCGATATGCTGATCCCGAGCCTGCACCGTGTTTTTGCCCTTCCCAATACGGCTGGCTTCAGCAATGTCCTGACAGGAGAGACGCTGCTATCCGACGCTGTTCAGGATAGCCAGTTCCCAGGGCTTCACGTCCTAACCAGCGGGCCGCCCGTTAAAGACCGTACCGCATTGCTGGATTCACCTGCCGCGAAGCACACGATCAAGCAGGCGCTTGCCCAGTTTGATGTTGTCCTGATTGACAGCCCGGCGCTTCTGGCAGTTGCGGATGCCGCCGTGCTTGCCCCGTTGGTCGACGGGGTGGTGCTGGTCGTCAGACGCGCGCGGTCCAACAGGGAGACAGTGCAAGATGCCTGCAAGGTCTTGGCCGGGGTCAAAGTCAATCCAGCGGGTGTCATCGTGAACTACGCGGAGGTTCCGCACTCCCGGCACTATCGTTACTACCACCGTAGATTAGTCAGGAATGGGGCGCGCCCCAGCGCTCCCGAGCGGCAGGATCCGCCCTCATCGAAGGGAACTGCTGCGAAGGAACCCGCCGCAAAGAAACGGGTGGTGAAGGCGCCACAGACGGCGACAGAAACGGTGGTCCATAGTTCGCTTTTCCTGCACTATCCGGCAGCGAACTTGGGACTCGCCCTTCTGAACCGTTCGTCTGCCAAAACAAGTTAGTCAGACTGTGGCCCAGCCGGGGCAGTTGTCAGGGCCGAAAGCGTTTCGCTCGTACCAACCCTGCAAGGAACGACAAGTTACATCGATCAGGGCTGCTATTCGCGGTTCAAGGATGTTGCATTGTGACTCAGACGAGCCACTTTCGTCGACTGCTTGACACTTCTGGATGGCCTGGTCTGGGGCTTATCGCGCGCTGGATGGTCGTCCTGGTTGCAGGCACCCTGCTGGGAGCCTACGCCGTCGTGGCGACCATGCTGCCGCCTCAGTATGAGGTGCTCGTTACCCTCGCCCTGCTGACCTGCTTATTTATGATCATCGTGCGGAATGTGCGGCGCGTGCTGCTCGCCATCATTCTGCTTGATATTCCGCTACAACTCGACATCAACTACATGTATCGAGAGGAGCCGGCGAGCTTAGGCGCGCTTGGCGGCCTGGACATCTCGGTCACCACGATAGCTCTGGTAGGGCTGTACGCGCTCTGGCTGGGCGAATTCCTGGCTGAGAAGAAGCCTCTGCGGTGGAGCTGGTTTCGTATGGCGCTACCGCTCGTCTTGTACATCGCGCTGGCCGGGCTGTCGATGCTCGTCGTGCCGGATGGCACCCTCGCCTTCTTCGAGATGTTCTTACTGCTCCAGACGTTTCTGCTTTTTCTTTACGTGGTCAACACCACGAAAACGCGCGAGGATGTGCTGTTCGTCGTCACAATGCTGCTGACGGGGCTCGTTCTCGAAAGCCTGATCATCATCGGGCTGCGGTTCCTTGGACATAGCGTGAGGGTCGCGGGCATTCTGGCGCGGGTTGACCCTGGCCCTCGCGTTGGTGGAACAGTCGGATCGCCCAACAACGCAGCCGCCTTCCTCGTGATGCCGCTGGTCTGCGCGCTGGGCGTCTTGCTGACGCAAACCGGGCGCTTTACCAAGATGCTGGCCGCCATTGCTCTGGGCACGGGCGTCGTCGCGCTGGTCTTCACGCTCTCCAGAGGCGGGTGGCTCTCGTTCGCCCTTGCGACGGGTATGCTGTGCTTCGCAGCCTGGTATCGCGGATGGCTGTCGCGCAAGGCGATCATCGGGATTGTGGTGGTTCTTGTGCTTCTGGTGCTGGTTCTTTTGCCCATAATTCTGGGACGGTTGACCGTCGATGACCGGGGATCCGCGGCCTCGCGCATCCCTCTGATGAAACTTGCAATGCGCGCCATCTGGGATCACCCGATTCTGGGGATTGGCGTCAACAACATGCCGGTTGTCATTTTCCAGTATGTCACGCCTGAACTGGGCGACGTATGGGTTTACTCGGCGCACAACAAATACCTGCTCGTCTGGGCAGAGACGGGACCCGGCTCTCTAATCGCATTTCTGTGGTTCCTAGCGGCGACGATCCGGCGGGGATGGCAGTGCTGGCGGCTCAACGATCGCTTGCTGTCGCCGCTGGCCTTCAGCCTCGCGGTCGCCATCATAGGAAACATGGTTCACATGTTCTTCGACGTCTTTCGCAGCCGACCTGATGTGGAGCTGTTGTGGGTCAGCGCAGCGCTGATTATCGCCATATATCGTATCGGGCAACCGGGCATCGTGAGCGGTGAGCATGCGACACAACACTGAGTTTCGCGTCATTCGGAACGCTTTCGCGCTCTTCTGGGGAAGAGCGGCTGTCATGGCGTTCTCGTTCTTCTTCATTATCTATGCGGCGCGCCTGCTGAAAGTGGACGATTTTGGAAAGTACGCGCTTGTCCGGGGCTACTTCGAGCTGTTCTTGAGCCTGTGCTCGGCTGGCCTTAGCAACATCATCACGCGCGAGATCGCCAAGCAGCGATCGATGGCCAGCCAGTATTTAAGCTCGTCGGTGGTGCTGGTGATCGTGCTGGCGCTCATCGCTGCCTGCATCATGCTCGGCGTGGTCTACATCTTTCCCTACGCCAGCGTCACCCGCAGCGCCGCTTTGCTGGCCTGTATCGCGCTGCTCCCGGCTGCAATTTCAGTCGTGTATCAGGCAGGGTTCCTGGCGTTCGAGCGCGCCGAGCTGATCTCGTATGGCGTGGTCGTCGAGAACCTGCTGCGCACGAATCTCAGCATTCTGGTGCTGTATATGGGCTATGGCCTGCACTCACTGTTTGTGGTGTTGATTCTGGCGCGCGTGGTCATGCTGGGTGTTTATGCGTGGCTCTGGAACCGGCGCATTGCGGCCTTCAAGTGGTCATTTGACTGGACGTTCCTGAAGCAGCTTATCCGCGACTGGAAAGTTTTCACCGTGGAGAGCTGGCTCTCGGACGCGTTCGCCAATTTCGACATCATCGCGCTGTCGGCCTTTCGCGGGGAGTACGCGGTCGGCCTGTATAGCGCGGCGCACCGAATTGTCGGCCTGGGATCGATCGTCGCTACCAGCTACGCGTCCGCATCGTTCCCCTACATGTCGCAGTTATTCGAGCGGTCCAAGGAGAAATTCCGCCGGATTAGCGAAAGCTCGATCAAGTACATGATGGCGCTGGTGCTGCCTGCCGTCATCGTCCTGAGCATTCTGAGCGACCGGATCATTCTCCTGCTCTACGGGAGCGAGTACGAGGCGTCGATTGGCATTTTCCGCGTCCTGATCTGGATTCTGCTGTTGAAGTTCCTGAACCCGTACCTGAGCTTTCTCCTGTTTGCGCAGGGCAAGCAGAACAAGTCGCTCCAGGTGATTTCCGTCAGCCTGACGTTCTACGTGCTGATCACGCCGCTGATCGTGTCCCGCTTGGGCGATGTTGGGATGGCGTGGGCGCTGCTGCTGTCTACGTTCGTGGCGTTTTGCCTGTACATCTATTTCGCGGTGGATCACGAAGTTCTGAAGAACACGCTGGCGGCGTTCGGGCGTATCGCGCTGGCCGCCGTGGGGGTGGGCGCGCTGGTGATGGCCGTGAAAGGGCTCCCCCTGGCGGTGATCCCGGCCGTGGCGATGACGGCCTACATCCCGCTTTTCCTGCTCTTTCGGGTGGTGTCGCCCGATGAACTCAGGCAACTGCGGCGCTTAGTGTCGCGACAACCTCAGGACGGAGATGGGCCACTGGTCGCTGACGCCCGACCGGCTTCGGGTGAGGTGGAACGATGAGCAGTTTGCAGCGGCGCGCGCAGATCGAGGAGACCGGTTAGCCGTGATCCCGATCCTTCTCTACCACCAGATCGCCAGCCTTCCCCACCACCGGGATCCGAAGCAGCTTGCCGTGTCGCAGGCGCTGTTTGAGCGGCAGATGGCCTATCTCCACCGGAACGGCTACCGGTGCATGCGGCTCGACGAGGTCGTCCGGTCGATCAAAGCGGGCCTGCCGCAGCCGAAAAAAGCGTTCGTGCTCACCTTCGACGATGGCTTCAGGGATCTGTATTCAACCGTGCGGCCGATCCTGAGCCGTTTCGGCTTCACCGCGACCGTTTTCTTCGTCGCGGGCTGCGCCGGTCGAGAGAGCAACTGGGAAGGGCAAAGCGGCTCCCTGGCGGCTCCCCTTCTCTCGTGGTCAGAGGCGCGCGAGCTGAGCCGGGCCGGGTTCACCTTCGGCAGCCATACGCTCACGCACCCCTTTCTGACGCGCCTTGAGCAGGCCGAGGCCGCGCGCGAAATCCGCGAGTCCAGGCTGATGCTACAAGATCGACTTGAGGTCGAGGTCGAGCTGTTTTCTTATCCGTACTCTGCTCAAACCCCGGCGCTTCAGCAGATGGTGGCCGATAGCGGTTACCTCGCCGCCTGTGGGGGCGACCGGGGACGGTGGAACCACTTCAATCTGTGGCGCGCGCAGTGCACGGGCCGGGAGAGTTGGCTCTCGTTCGCCTTTAAGGCGAGCGGGCAATACTACCGGCTGCTGGAACTGAAGCAACATGTGCGAAACCGGCGATTGCTTGGCCGTGCAGAACGGCCACTTGACGCCGCATAGACGCACGACATCGAAGTCCGGATCGAAAGGCGACCGGCATGGGCTTGAAGGAGGTAGGGGGTGCCTGAATTAGCCGTAGTGCTCATCACGAAAAACCAGGCGTGGAATGTGCCTCGGCTGATCGAATCGGTCTTGAGACACACCTCAAGCGCCGCGTCAAGGGAGATCGTGCTGGTTGACTCCGCTTCTTCAGACGCCACGGTGGAGCTAGCGTGCAACTATCCGATCCGCGTGCTCCAGTTGAGCCCCGATCAGCGATTGACGGCTGCTGCCGGTCGCTACACCGGCTACAAACACACGTCGGGAGATATCGTGCTCTTTCTGGACGGCGACAATGAGCTATGCCCAGGGTGGTTGGACGCCGCCATGGAGGTGCTCCGATGCAACGATGATATCGCTGCCGTCGCGGGCCAGATCGTCGATCTCCCCAGGTCGGCCCAACATCACGACCCGCCCCCTGACAACGGAGCCTCAGGGGACATCCAGATCACCGACGTGCGGCATGGCGGCGGGGCGGTCGCTTACAAACGGTCGGTGCTGGAACAGGTAGGAACGTTCAACCCCTACATCTATTCGGACGAAGAACCAGAGCTTTGTATTCGCATCCGCCACGCCGGGTATCGCGTCGTCAAGATCAACCGATGCTCGGTCTATCACTACACCGACCCTTCCGAGAAGCTTTCGACGCTGATCGGGCGGTGGAAGCGCAACCTTTACGTGGGCTCCGGCCAGAATATCCGTTTCCACGCCCGGACCGGCCTGTTGTGGCCCTATGTCAAAGAGCGCGGGCACGGGCTCGTTCCCGGCGTTGGCCTCATCGCAGGGCTGGCTGCTCTGATGTGTAGTCTGCTCTTTCGCCAGCCTATCTGGTTCATTCTCTGGGTTGCGGCCGTCTTTGCGGCCATCGTCGCCTACGCCATACGCAACCGCAGCATTTACCGGACGGTCCATAGCCTGCTCAAGCGCATGTTAATTCTGCACGGGACGATCAAGGGGTTCCTGCTCGAACCGATGGAGCCCGACAGCTATCCCGCAAAAGTCGTGGTCATCAAGTAGTCGACCCGATACTGGGAACGGAGTTGACTGGCATCGCCACTGCCCTGCCAGGAGTGTTTTGATGACTCAGGTTACTGCGACCCGCCCAACTGTGAGAGAACTGGCGCGCGATCGCCAAACTGAGGTAACGCTGCGGCGATTTCCTTATCCGTATCGGGCTGCGCTGGCAATCTGCAGCGACATCGACGAAACCAAAACGGCTGAGGAACTTCTCGAAATACACCGCTTTTTGAACACGACGCAGCCGACTTCGATGGGAGAAGGCGTCGGGCTGGAGATCGGGAATAGCGTCTATTTTTACGATGGCAAGCGCGAGGTGTCGTACTTCACTCAGGGCGAGGAAACCCGGTCTTTGCTTGTCGATCTGATTCAGGCTGGATACATCGACTGCC
>CBINGT010000062.1:0-11859 GCA_966250245.1 uncultured Anaerolineae bacterium | reverse complement strand
CGCAGGCGCGCGAGGTGCTGCGCGGTCAGGAACCGGCCAACATGGTCACGCTGCGCGGCTTCGCGATGGAGCCGGGCCTGCCGAAGTACGCCGATGTGTACAAGCTCAAGGCGGCGTGCGTCGCGGTCTACCCGATGTACAAGGGTGTCTCCAAGCTGGTCGGCATGGACGTCATCCAGACATCCGCCACCGACACCCCGCGCGACGAGTTCAACCACGTGGCGCGCATCTGGAACGATTACGACTTCGTGTTCTGCCACATCAAGTACACCGACAGCCGGGGCGAGGATGGCGACTTCGACGCCAAGGTGAAGGTCATCGAGCAGGTGGACGAGGCGCTGCCCGTGCTGCTGGACCTCAACCCGGATGTGCTGATCGTCACCGGAGACCATTCGACGCCTGCCAAGCTGCGCTCGCATAGCTGGCACCCGGTCCCCACGCTGCTGTGGGCGCCCGAAACCCACATGCCAGACCGCGCGCAGTCGTTCGGCGAGCGGGAGTGCATGTGCGGCGCGCTGGGCCAGTTCCCGGCGACCGACCTGATGGTGATGGCGCTGGCGCACGCCAAGCGGCTGGTGAAGTTCGGCGCGTAGGTTTGAGGCGCGTCGGTCAGACGATGGAACGGGGTCGCTCGCGGCCCCGTTTTTGATCGCGTCAGGCGGCGGACCGGGCCGCGCGCCCGCTGAGCGTTCCGGCGAGGATCGCGATCACGGCTCCGGCGAAGGTGATCGCTCCGATCGCGATCGCCGCGTCAAACCAAAACCGCTCCGGGAACAGGCGGATCAGCGTGGCGCGGGTGCTGAACAGCCACGAATCACCTTCGAAGAAGATCCGGTGGAAGCCGGTGAAGAAGAAATCCCAGTTCGCTACCACCAGCACGATCGCTGTCAGCATCAGCGCGATCGTCAGCACGCCGCCGGACTGCACCCCCTGGCGCAGCGCGGTCCGCGTCTCTGGCCGCCAGGCCAGCGCCAGCGCCGCAGCTAGCAGAACCACCACCGTCGCCCAGTGCACGCGGAACGCGACGCGGGTAACGTCCTGCACATCCTGCATGTGGCGTAGCTCGCGCTCGGTGAACAGCGGCGCGCCCTGATGCTCCAGCCGCGCAAGGTAGCTCACGTCCTCGTTCTGGAGCAGGTAGCGCACGGCGAACGGCGCGTATTCAAGCCGCTCCGCCTGGGTGAATCCGTAGCGGTCGGGTGGGAACCCGGGGCGATTGTACTCCAGCCGCAGGAACGTCTCGCTCATCACCAGACGCACGCCGGTCAGCACGAGGAACGGCGGCAGCGCCAGCACGATCAGCGCGCGGCAAACGAGCGCCAGCCAGCGCGGGAATCCCGGCGCGGATCGCTTTTCAGAACTGTCGGGTGGGGGAGTGGGGGGATCGGCGGCCATCGGGCGCGGTCAGTTGATGAACTCTTCGAGCCCGCCGCCAAGCAGGAACTCGACCACCATGCTATCCACAATTGACTCGACCGGGGCGTGATCGTCGGTCAGCACGCGGTTTCCCGGCACAGTCGGGACGATTGATCCGGCTGCGTCGGTGAGCGCCTCGCGCAGAACGGGGTGAGCGTCTGCGGGCAGGGCGGCGAGGTTCGCGGCGAGTGTGTGCACGGTGGCGACGAGAATCGTGTTGTAGGAGCTTGGCACGTCGAGTGTGTGCACGGTGGGGAACACTTCGAGCAGCGTGCTGGTCAGCACTTCGATCAGGCGGCGGTCGTTGCTGGTGCGCCCAACATTCATAATCAGCACACCGTCGTCGGCTAGCTTGTCGCGTACTTCCTCGAAGAATTCGACCGTGGTGAGGTGCCACGGCACATACGGCACGCGATACGCGTCGACGCCGATCATGGTGTAGGTGTGCTCTAGCTGGTTGAGCGCGAAGCGGCCATCCTCAATGATGACGTTCAGCCCTGGCTGCGTCATGCCCATATACTGCCGTCCCGCCTCGACGATGCCCGGATCGATCTCAATCCCGTCCATTGGCAGGCCAGGATAGACGGCGTCGTGCTGGCGCGCGATCGTCCCGGCCGCGAGGCCGATCACCGCGATGCGCTCCACCCGGTCCGGCGTATACGGCGGCTCATTGAAGTACGGCCCGGCAAGGAAGAAGCCCCACGTCCGCCGGTAATACAGGTCGTTGGCGTGCCATTGGGAATGCACGCCCTGGCCCTCGTTGAGCAACAGATAGCGATACCCGGCGCCGTCCTCGACCACCTGGATCAGGTTGTAAGCCGACTCGTCCTCATAGATCAGCGTCATGCCCTCAGGAGCGGGGTGGATCGGCTGGCGCAGCGCGACGAACGTACCTGCCGCGAGGACCACTGGCATCCACGCCAGCTTCAGTGCGGCGCGACGATCTTGCAGAGCGAGGCCGATCAGACCGACAGCGAGCAACACGCCCGAGAAGACGAGAAAGGTCCGCGCGGTGCCAAGCTGGGGGATCAGGAGCAGCACCGGCGAAAACGTCCCAATGATCGAGCCGAGCGTGGAGACGGCGTACATCCGCCCGCTGATGCCGCCCGCCTGCCGCACGTCCGAGAGCGCGAGCCGGATTGAAAACGGCGAGACGCAGCCAAGAAGTGTGATCGGCACGGAGAACAGCACGAGCACGCTGACGAACGAGCCAAGCGTCAGCGCGGCGTCGAAGCTTTGCATGGCGCGGGCGGCGGCGGTCAGGATCGGCCGGGCGACCAGGGGAACCAGCCCGCTCAGGAATGCGGCCCACGCGATCAGCCGGTAGAAGGTCGTGAAATAGGGCGAGCGATCGGCCCAGCGCCCGCCGACGAAGTACCCGATGGTCAGGTAGATCAGGATCAGGCCGATGATATTTGCCCACACCAGGTTGGAGTCGCCGTAGATGCTGCCAAGCAGGCGCGACGCGGCGAACTCCACGCCGAGCGTCGTCATTCCGGCGGCGAACACGGCGAGGTAGAGGAAGCGTAGCTGAAGCTTGGCGGATGGGGGTTGCTGGCTCACAAGAAGTATCCTGGCGGGCACACAAAACCAATTCGGCTAGAGAATGCGCGCTTTGAAGCCGGTCCGGTAGCTCAGCGCGGCGGTCAGATCGTCGTCCTGGCGGATGGTGTAGACCGTCGCGCCAGCGTTCTCGAGGCTCTCGCTGATCTGGCGCACGGACTGTCCGGGTGCGCCGAAGCTAACCGGGTCGATCAGCACCGGGATCACGCGGATGCCGCGCCGTTGAAGCGTGTCGACCTCGGCGGTCCAGTCGTCATTCTGGGTAGCGGTAATCACCACCAGCGTCGTGCCGCGCCCCAGGTGACTCGATTCAAGCGAGATCAACTGCTTGAGCGACAGGTCGCTGGTGCTGCGTGCGACGGCGAGAATTTCCAGAATCCGCGTCAACTGGCGCGCGCCGCGATCTGGCTGGACGATCTCGCGGTGCGGGATGTACGTCACGAAGCCGAGCGCGCGCCCCTTCTCGACAAAATAAGCCGCCAGCGACGCTGCGATCGTGACGCCGTATTCCTCGGTCGATGGCGGCAGGTTGGGCGGCGGCGCGTAGATGTTGGCGCCGTTGGCGCGCGCTTCCGGTCGCTCGACCAGCGACTCGCGCGAGAGGTCCAGCATAATCCACACGTCGGCCAGAGGGTCGAGCTCGAACTCCTTGACCAGCAGGCGATCTTTGCGCGCCGTGCTCGGCCAGTGGATGCGGTTGAAACTGTCGCCCGGCGCATAATCGCGCACGCCCGCCGCGTTGGTGGTGATAAAGTGCGTGCGGCGGCGGACCGCTTCTCCACCTGACAGCGTTCCGGCGGGCGCGGCGAAGCGGTGAATCGGGACGGTCGGCGGGTAGACGATGATGCTGGACACGGCGGCGATTTTGCGCGGGAACTGGAACAGCCCGAACGGGTCGCCGCTGAGGACGGTCATCGGGCCGAGCGTGTACAGGCCGCGCCGGGTGCAGAGCGTCCGCACGTCCCAGCGATAGCGCTGGCGCGGCAACAGCGCCGGGACGACGTGGCTCGCGTTATGGTTCGGCAGGGTGGAGTGGTCGCGCACTTCCAGCCATAGCTTCGGCAGGATGCCCGTGTTCCGCACGGTAAACGTTTCCTCGAGCGTCCGCCCGACCTGCGCACGCCGCGCCTGGGTGTAGCGGCCGAGGCGCAGGAAGTTGACCGCCGCCCACGACCAGAGAAACGACCCGGCCAGCAGCGCAGCCAGCGCGTAGCTCAGGTGGAAGAAAAAGCTGCGCTGGGTCAGCGCGCCCGCCACCAGGAAGACGATTAGCAGAAAGTAAAACGCGTTGCGCCGGTGTGCCATAATTGCCGCTGGCGCCGCTCCTAGTAGCGCGCGCCGACGGTCGCGCCGGGCACCGGCACAGTGCTCAGGATGCTGTGGACGATGCTGGTGGCGGAGATGTCCTTGATGCGCGCGTTCGGACCGACGATGATGCGGTGTGCGAGCGTCGCTTCGGCCAGCGCCTTAACGTCATCCGGGATCACGTAGTCGCGACCGGCCAGGGCAGCGCGCGCCTGCGCCGTGCGATACAGCGCCAGCGCGCCGCGCGGGCTTGCGCCGAGATATACGTCCGGGTGCTGGCGCGTGGTGGTCACCAGATTGACGATGTAATTCTTAATGTCGTGGTTCAAGTAGACCTCGCGGACGGCGTGCTGCGCGGCGATGAGATCCTGCACGCTGACGATCTGCTGAAGGCCCTGCAACGGGTGCTCGTACTGCTGCGAGTCGAGCATGGCGATCTCTTCCTGCGGGCTGGGGTAGCCCAGGCGGATGCGCATCATAAAGCGGTCAAGCTGCGCTTCCGGCAGGGGAAAGGTACCCTCGTACTCGATCGGGTTCTGCGTTGCGATCACCAGGAACGGCTCTTCGAGCGGGTACGTGTTGCCGTCCACGGTGACCTGCCGCTCTTCCATCGCTTCGAGCAGCGCGGCCTGGGTTTTGGGCGTGGCGCGGTTGATCTCGTCGGTCAGCACGATCTGCGACATGATCGGCCCTGGGCGGAACTCGAACTCGCGGGTGCTCTGGTTGAACACCGACACGCCGGTTACGTCCGAGGGTAGCATATCTGGCGTGAACTGGATGCGGCTGAACGACGCGCCGATCGACTTTGCCAGCGCGCGTGCCAGCATCGTCTTGCCAACGCCCGGCACGTCCTCGATCAGAATATGCCCCTGGCACAGCAGGCCGAGCACGGTGAGACGAATCTCGTTGCGTTTGCCGATGATAACTTGCGCGACGTTTTCGACGATTCGCTCGCCGACAGTTTGAACGATATTCATGGCGTTGTGGGCCTTCTCATTCTTTTCGGGGTCACTGGACGAGATTATAGCGCGCGGATCACGGCGTTGCGAAGGATGGTTGCCCAACGCTCGCCAGGCGGTTAGCGGGCGGACCTGACGGAACGGTGTTCGTCCCAGGCGCGCGCGACGTACTCGGTGATCTGCGCGGTGAAGTTGGACACGTCGAAGCGCAAGGCATGCTCGCGGATCGCGGTGGGATCGTAGTCCCGCTCGTCAAAGGCTTGCAGCGCAGCTATCAGCGATTCGACCGTTTGCTGCTCGAAGAACGCGCCTGTCTTGCCGGGGATGACAGTGTCCAGCGACCCGCCGCCGCGATAGGCGATTACCGGGCGCCCGGCAGCCATCGCCTGGACCGGCACAATCCCGAAGTCTTCCAGGCCAGGGAAGATGAACGCCCGGCAGCGTGCGAACAGGTCCGGCAGGTCTTCGTCCGGCACGTAGCCGAGGAACTGGACAGTCGGCCCGGCCAGGGATTCGAGTCGCTCGCGATCGCGCCCGGTGCCGCCGACCAGCAGCGGCAGGCCGAGCCGGGTGCAGGCTTCGACCGCCAGATCGATCCGCTTATATGGCACCAGCCGCGACAGCACCAGGAAATAGTCGTCGTGCGACGGCGCAGGGGTGAAACGCCCTGCTGCTTCGACTGGCGGATAGATAATGACCGAATCGCGATGGTAGATGCGCTGGATGCGCGCCTGCACCTCGGTGCTGATCGCGATGAAGTGATCGACGCGTTGCGCCGCGGCGTAGTCCCAGCGGCGGTAGGCCGCCGCGACGAGCCGTGAGGCCACGCGAACTGGCGCCCCGAAATTCTCCCGCGCGAGGTAGCTGTCCAGATCCCAGATGTAGCGGGTCGGCGTCAGGCAGTAGCAGATGTGGACGGTATTCGGGCCGCTCCGCAGGCCGTGGCAGAAGCCGCTCTTGTTGCTGAGCACGACGTCGTATTCCGACAAATCCAGTCGGTCGAACGCCAGCGGGTAGAGCGGGAGATATTGCTGGTGGTGGCGGTGGATGCCGGGCAGACGGTCCAGCCAGCTTGTGCGGATGTCCCATGCGCGATAAGCGTCCGGCATCAGGTCGGGCGCGTAGATGCTGGTGTAGACCGGCGCGGACGGGTACAGGCTCACTAGCGTCTCAAGCACATCCTCGGCGCCGCCGTTCTGGTTCAGCCAGTCGTGGACCAGCGCGAGCTTCATGGCTGCTCTGCTCCCTGGGCGGTGCCGGTGGCTTCGCGCAGCGGCGCAAAGGTCATTCGATGCGCGGGGCAGGGGCCGAACTGGCGCAGCGCGGCGCGGTGTAGCTCCGTGCCGTATCCCTTATGCTCGCGGAAGCCGTAGTAGGGGAACTGGTCGTCGAGCGCATCCATGAACTGATCGCGCACCACTTTAGCGAGGATGCTGGCGGCGGCAATGCTCAGCGAGCGCTGGTCGCCCCGGATCAGCGGCGTGCACGGCAGGCCGAATTCGGTCAGGTCGACCGCATCCACCAGCAGCGCATCGGGCGCGATATTCATTGCGTCGAGCGCGCGCCGCATGGCGAGGCGCGTCGCGGCGAGGATGCCCAGTGTGTCGATCTCCTCGTGCGTGGCGAACCCGACGCCGGTTGCGCGGGCGGTTTCCATGATGCGCGGGACGAATGCTTCACGCTCGGCGGGCGAAAGCTGCTTGGAGTCGGTCACCCCGTCTAGCGCCCGCGCCAAGTCGAAACGGTCTGTGGGCAGAACGACCGCTCCTGCAACGACCGGCCCGGCCCAGGCGCCACGCCCCGCCTCGTCAATCCCGGCGATGCAGCGATAGCCTTGCGCGCGCAGGCGATATTCAAAGCGCAGGTCGGGCGGGTCGATCATGGGCGGTAGCGGCCTCGCAGGGCGTTGCGGCGGATGCGCAGCACGTCGAGGAACATATCGATCGAGTCGCGGATGGGGTGGATGCGCGTGTTCGCCTTGTAGTACCAGTGAATCGGCACCTCGACAATGCGATAGCCGCGCTTCTGCGCGATGAACAGAATTTCGACGTCGAAGCTCCACCCGTTGAGCGTTTGCAGCGGAAAGAGGGCTTCGGCCACCTCGGCGCGGAACATCTTGAACCCGGCCTGCGTGTCCTGAAAGCCGTGCACCGCGAACATCCGCACGATGGTGTTGAACACACGCCCCATCACGTGCCGGTGCCACGGCTCGTCATAGCGGACGGCCCCGGGCGCCTCGCGCGAGCCGATCGCCACGTCGAAATCGGTGAGCTGCGGCGGCAGAAAGCGGACGATCTCATCGATCGGCATGGAAAGGTCGGCGTCGCAAATGAAGCGGTATTCGCCGCGCGCAGCAAGCATTCCGGTGCGGACGGCGGCGCCTTTGCCCTGCGTGCCCTCGAACAGCGGGCGAACGTAGGGCGCTTTGGCGGCGAACTGCTCGACAATGGCGTGCGTCCGGTCCTTCGAGTTGTTGTCTACGACGACGACTTCGACCGGGAATGGCTGGCGCTCCGCGAAGGCCGCGATCTGCGCGAGGCTTTCGGGTAGGCGGGCTTCTTCGTTGTACGCCGGAATCACGATTGACACGAATGGTCGTTGCGCGTCAGAGGAAGAGGTAACTTCGCTGTCCACCAGGGACTCCTGTAGTTAGGCCGCGTCCGGAGCGTCCGGCTCGACAGGCGTTAAAATCGACTCAAGATAGCTGATCGGCACGCGCCGCATCCGCTGGATCGTACGCCGCTTGCGAAGCATCTTCGGCAGGCCAAGCACGCTCGCCGCCATGCCGCGCAGCCGCGCACGGGCCGCCTCGCCGCGCCAGGCGCGCAACGCTTCCCACGCCAGCTTCGCCTGCGCGCGGATGATCTTCGCCCAGTGTTTGCGCCACAACGCAGCAGGATAATCCTTGACCAGAATCCAGATCATATTGCGGCCGTCATAATAGCTCGCGGTGACGCCGCCGCCTGTCGCCGCCAGCCGGTGATAGACCACCGCGCGAGGGGCATACACGCAGCGATAGCCCGCAAGCTGCGCGCGCCACGCCAGATCCATATCCTCGGCGGAGAAAAAGAAATCGTCGTCCAGCAGGCCGATCTCGTCCAGCATGGCGCGCCGGTACGCCGCCGAGCCGCCGCACGCGCTGAAGACATATTCCTCGCGGTTGTACTGCCCGGTGTCCTTTTGCCAGACGCCCCGGTTCATCAATCGCCCGTCGACCCGGTACAGATCTCCGGCGGTGTGAAAGCGCGTCCGGTCGTCAAACAGCAGCATCTTCGAGGCGACCATTCCCGCGTCGGGGTGGCGCTCCAGCGCGGCGACAACCTCGCTCAGCCACGAAGGCTCAGCTTCTGTATCGTTGTTGAGCAGCACGATGATTTCCCCGCTCGCTGCTCGCATCCCGGCGTTGCACGCCCCGGTGAACCCGCGATTTTCCGCCAGCGCCACCACGCGCACCTCGGGATACCGCTCCGCCAGCAGGTCAAGCGACCCGTCGGTCGAGGCGTTATCCGCGACGATCACCTCGACGCGCGGGTACGTCTGGGCCCGCAGAGCGTCGAGGCAGGTGGGCAGGTGGTGTGCGCCGTTCCAGTTCGGGATCACCACGGAGACCAGCGGAATGCTGTCGGACATCATGCCTCTCGCTCAAGCGCCTCGGCGCGAATGAAATCGGCGAGCGCTTCCGTCCAGGGCCGCAGGCGGATCCCCAGGCGCGCGGCGGCAAAATTCCGCAGCGGCGCATACTCCGGCGGGCGGGACGGGCGCGGATACTCCGCCAGCGCGATCGGCGCGATCGGCATGTCGCGATATCCAGCCAGATCGAGCACCTGCCGCGCCAGGCCGTAACGTGAGGTCTGCCCCTCGTTGACCAGGTGGTAAATCCCGAAGCGCCCCGTGTCGACCAGTTGCGCGACGGCTTCGGCTAGATCGTTGGTGTAAGTGGGGGAGCTGATTTCGTTGGTCACGACGCGCAGCGGGCGACCTTCGCGGGCGGCGCGGAGAATGGCGTGTACGAAGTTGCTGCCGCCATGCGCGAACAGCCACGCAGTCCGCACAATGATGTGGCGCGGGACCAGGTCGCGGATGGCCTGCTCACCGACCCACTTGCTCCATCCATACGGGTTGATGGGGTTGGGGCGGTCGTATTCGAGGTAAGGGCGGCTGGCGCGCCCGTCGAAGACCTCGTTGGTGCTGATGTAGACCAGCGCCGCGCTGGTCATCTGGCACGCCTGCGCGATGCTCTGCGTGCCGAGGCCGTTGACGAGATAGGCGCGATCGGGGTCTTCGGCGCAGCGATCAACCGCCGTCATCGCTGCGCAGTGGATGACCAGCTCAGGCCGGGTGTCGTTAAACCCCGCGCGGACTGCATCCCAGTCGGTAATGTCCATCTGAGCGGCATCATAGCCGACGACGGTATGCCCGCGCGCGGTGAGGGATTGAAGCAGTTGACTGCCCAGGCGTCCATCGGCGCCGGTAAGCAGGATCCGCATACGAAACTCCGACGGTGTGCCGGTCGGCGGCTCGGTTCAGGCGCCGCCGCCGAGTGAAAAACCGCCGCGGATTATACCGGAAGTGCCGGGTGGGGAAAACCTTCGGTCGGCCACCGTTTCCCTCGCGGTGCGGGTCTGAATGAGGGCTAGGCGCGGTGTAAGTCTGCTCGTTCAGACGGCTGTTTAGTTAAGAAAGTGTAAAAATTCTTGACACAAAATCTAGGGAACCTTACAATCATAGCATGAGTTGTGACAGAACTTAGCGTTTCGCCGCGTGCGGCATTGCCTGGCACATGCGGCGTAAGTTTTTTGGGTGAGCAGGTATCGTCCGGCTTTTCAAAGGCCCTGTACTGTGACTGACTCTCAATTTCCCGAATTCGTCAATCCCCGCGTTCTCAAAATCAATGTCGGCTTTATCCTGGCCGAGGGCGCCGGTTTTCAGCGCGACATCGAGTTGGACCTGCCGCGCGTCAAGGTGGGTGGCGATCTCGAGCTGGATTACGTTCACGGCACGCTACGAATGAGCCGGAATTCGCAGGGCATCTTCGTGCACGGCGGGCTTGAATCGGCGGTTGTGGGGGAATGCGCCCGCTGCCTGGATACGACGCACGTTCCCGTGTCGTTTGAGCTTGAGGAACTGTTCGCCTACCCGCCCAGCGATGAAGCGCCCTATTCGATCCAGGAAACCGGCATTCTCGACCTCGAGCCATTGCTGCGCGAAGAGGCGATCCTGGCGGTTCCAATGACGGTACTGTGCCGCCCGGACTGCGCCGGGCTATGCCCGATCTGTGGCAAGAATTGGAATGAAGGTCCGTGCGACTGCGAGCAGGACGACATCGATCCGCGCCTCGCCGGGCTGCGCGCGCTGCTCGAAGACCAGCCGTCCTTTGATAGCGGCGACTTGGAATAAGCGTGCGGCGCGCCGTTTAGAAATCGTCAAGCTGTATCTTAAATGATGAAATTGGGGGGATTCACGTTGAAAGACTACAGCGACACCGAAAGCCAGCCCGTAACCGGCCTGCTTGCCGTACTCCTCGAGAAAGCTGACAGTCAGGGCTTTCTGACCACCGACGACGTGCTTGAAGCCATCCCCGACACAGATGATGCCGCCGACCGTTTGGCGGACGTGCTTCGCTGGCTTCAGCGCAAGGGGGTGGACGTCTACGAAGATCGCTTCATCGGTGATAGCGACGATCATGAGGACGAGGTGCTCGACGAGGACGACGACGCGTTTGACCTGAGCGGCGTCTCGTCGGATGACACGGTCGGCCTCTACTTGAAAGAGATGGCGCGCGTTCCGCTGCTATCCAACGAGGAAGAGGTCGAGCTGGCGCGCCGTCTGGAGCTGGGCAACCAGGCGCGCGCCGAGCTGATGCGTCTGGGGGCTGATGCATCGCCAGAGCAGATCGCCGAGCTCAACGCGCTGATCGAGGATGGCAAAGCCGCACGCGACCATTTGATAAAGGCCAATACGCGCCTCGTGGTGAGCATCGCGAAGAAGTACATGGGGCGGGGCGTGCACTTTCTCGACCTGATCCAGGAGGGCAACCTGGGGCTGATGAAAGCGGTCGAGAAATTTGATTACACGCGCGGCTTCCGCTTCAGCACTTACGCGACATGGTGGATCCGCCAGACGATCACGCGCGCTATTGCGGACCAGGGGCGGACCATTCGCGTGCCGGTTCACATGAGCGACCGCATCCGCCGCCTGTACAAGACCGCCCGCCAGCTTGAGCAGGAAATGGGCCGCAAGCCAACCCCCGAAGAGATCGCCGCCGCGATGGGCATGGAGCCCCGCAAGGTCCAGTGGATGCTGAAGGTAAGCTGGCGCCCCATGAGCCTCGAGCGCCCGGTCGGGGAAGAGGAAGACAGCGAGCTCGGCAGCTTTATCGAAGACCTCACCACACCTACCCCCACGCAGATCGCCAATCAGAACCTGCTGCGTGAGAAGGTTGAAGAAGTGCTCAGCACGCTGACCGCTCGCGAGGCGCGCATTCTGCGGCTGCGCTTCGGCCTGCAGAACGGCCGCGCGTACACGCTGGAAGAAGTCGGGCAGAAGTTCGGGCTGACGCGCGAGCGCATCCGCCAGATCGAGGGCAAGGCGCTGCGCCGCCTGCGGCATCCGCGCC
>CBINGT010000061.1:0-11860 GCA_966250245.1 uncultured Anaerolineae bacterium | reverse complement strand
GCCTTTGTCCAGCACGGCAGCGCCTACCAAGTCGAGCAGTGGGCGCCCCCTTCGCACTTTGACCGCTGGCACCCGATCTTTCGTAACATGCTCACCCAGTTCACACCCGGCACCGGCACGCTGATCCCCGGTATGGCGGCGCCAGTCGATCCCGCGCCGGTGGTGGTCGCGCCGGATCCTGAAACCGCGCCGGACGGCGCACCCGATTCCGCCGTAGAGGAAGGGGGCGAAGCGGGCGTGCCCGGCGCGCCATCCACACCCGCGCCGGTCGATCTCGCCGCGCTGCCGCCGTTCCCGCTGGCGCATCTGTTCCTGGGCGATGTGTTCCTCGGCGCGCTGAACAGCGTTCCGGGGCGCAGCGTCACCAACGCGCTTGACGCCGACCTGCGCTTCATCACCTTCGCGCCGAACGGGCTGGCGCTGGCCTTCATCGACGCCGCGAGCGGCCAGCTTCGAATGTTGCCGGTCGAGAACATCACGCCGCGCCTGATCGCGGAAGGCGCCGCGCCGGACTTCCCACCGGCGTGGAGCGCGGACGGCCGCCAGCTTGCGTATATCGGCGCGAGCGACGATCCCGCCCAGCGCACAGTTTTCACGGTCCCGTGGCAGGGCGGCGGGACGCCCGAAGCCATTGGCGCCTTCACGTATGACGCCGGATGCCCCGCACCGCCGACCGACCCCGCCGAAGTAGCCTACACGCGCGAGGTCGGGCCGTACGGCCAGCGGAACACGCTCGAATGGCTGCCTGATGGGCGCTTCCTGGTGTCGACCGGCTGCGCGGGCGGATTCGCCCTGCTTGACCCGGCCAGCGGGCAGCTTGCGCCGCTGGAAGGCGACCTCACCGCCGGAGTCATTTCGCCGGATCGCGGGCGCTTCCTGGCGCGCACGCCGGATGGGCTGGTCGTCTACAATCTGGCGAACGGGCAGCGGGGCGACCTGAGCCTGGGCGCGGACGCGAAAGCGCTGGCGTGGGCGGCGGATGGCTCGGCAGTGTTCTACAGCACGGAAACGCTTGCCGAGGAACACACGCTGGACGACCCAAACGATCAGGCGCGCGGGGAAGCGGTCTTCGGCGTGTGGCCGGTGACGTTCGGCGTGTACGATCTGTCGCTGGTGCGGGTGGATTTGGCGGGTCCGGTAGAGAGCACGCTCTGGCGAGGGCAGGGCCGTGCGATCGGGCGGATCGCGCCTGCGCCGGATGGCAGCGGTGTGTTGTTCAGCGTGGTGCCGAGCAATCTGCTGCTGGCTGAGGCATTTCACGCGCGGGGCGACGCCTTCACGCTGGAAAGCGTGCGCCCCACGCCTGCGCTGTTCTGGCTGGCGCGCGGATCGAGCGCGGCCGTGCTGCTGTCGTACTCCGGCCAGCCCACCTTCGCGCCGGTGACAGTCGATGCGGAAGCGGGTTAGGGTTGCGGTTGCGACCCAATCTCTCGCCACAGGGCCAGCCGGTTCCCGGCGGGATCGGCGAAGAACGCCATCTCGCCAAAGTCACCGACCATGAAGGGCGACGAGAGCGCCTTTCCCCCGGCGGCCTCGATCCGGTCGAGATCGGCCTGAATGTCGTCGCTGTCGACGTAGAGGATCACATGACCCGGCTGGTAAAAATCCTGCACGTCCGGCAGGCCGCCGCCGATGTTGCCGGTTCGGAAGAGCGTGTACGGCGCGGGTTGCTCGGCGTGTTCGTACTCCCAGCCAAAAACCTCATGGAAAAAACGGGCGGACGCCTCGCGATCTTTCGCGGGGATTTCTACATGAACGATGCTGCGCTTGTCCATCGGATCCTCCTGCGGGGCCCCTCGTTACCACGCCATTAATGATAGCACAAGTGTTCTACCACAGTCAATAAGCGCCCCCTGCGCGTAGGCGAAACGTAGTGCGCGGATGGTTGCAGCGACGCGTCATCCTTCGTATGCTAGTATGGCGGCCGCACACCGGCCGCACGATCTGACCGGACAGAGGACGGAATCGTACATGACTTTTTCTGGCACCCTGCGCCGATCGCTGTTCGTGCTGGCGATCGGCTTACTCATGAGCCTACTCGCCGCGTGTGGCAGCGACGAGGAACCGTTGCGCGTCTACATCACGCCGACGCCCGAAACATCCGGCCAACAACCGCCGCAAAGCACCGGCGGTCTGGTCCCCGTGTCGGATCAGGGCCCGCGCGAGCGGCCCGACTGGGGCGCAGTCTCGACGCCAACGCCCGGCTCGTTCGGCCCGATCATTACCGCCGCGCCTGCGTCCGAAACGGCTCCGCCCGCGACGGCAACCACCGCGCCGACAACGCCGCCGCCCACCGCGACCGACACGCCACAGCCAACCGACACCGCGACGCCGACCGTGGCCGCCTCGCCCACCCCGACGTTGACGCTCACGCCAACGGTCGAGGGCACGCCGCTGCCGACCTACAACGCCGAACTGATGGGCATCCAGATCAACGCGAATATGTCCGCCGAGGACTTTGCGACGATGCTCTGGCTGACACAGCGGCTCGGCGTGCGGTGGGTCAAGTTCCAGATGGCGTGGGAAGACATGGAGCCGGAGCGCGGGCAGTTCAGCGACGTGTTCTACCGCTATCGCGTCTTCGTGCAGGATGCCAACGCCGCCGGGTTCCACGTGCTGCTGAGCATCGCCAAGGCGCCTGCCTGGGCGCGCGCCACCGCCGAGGAAGACGGCCCGCCCGCCAACCCGCAGGACCTGGCGACCTTCATCACCACGCTGATGAGCGAGGTCCGCGTCGATATTGAGGGCCGCTCGTATTTCGACGCGATCGAGGTGTGGAACGAGCCGAACCTGCGCCGCGAATGGAACGGCGCGGAACTCAGCGGGGCAGCGTACATGCGCCTGTTCGACGCGGCGTATAACGCGATCCGCAACGGCGAGGGCGGCCACAGCGTGACGATCGTCTCGGCGGGCCTCGCGCCGACCGGCATCAATGATGGCGTGAACGCGGTCGACGATCGCACCTACCTGCGCCAGATGCTCGCCGCCGGGCTGGCCGACCCGAAATACCAGAACATCGCCGTGGGCGTGCATCCCTACGGCGCCGCGAACCCGCCTGACGCGCGCTGCTGCGCGAGCTCCGCCCAGGGCTACGACAACGACCCAACGTGGTTCTTCCTCAACACGCTCGAAGACTACCACGCCATCATCCAGAGCAGCGGCAACCCGAACCTGCAACTCTGGGCGACCGAGTTCGGCTGGGGGACGTACGAGGGCTTCGTGAACCCGGAAGGCACGCCCGTCCCGCCGCCCGCCGATCCGCCGTACTTTACCTGGATCGACCAGGAGCAGCAGGCGCACTTCATTCTGCGCGCGTTCGAGATCGGACAGAGCCTGCCCTACCTGGGGCCGATGTTCCTGTGGAACCTGAACTTCTCCGCGTCGGAGAGCATCGAGCAGGGGGACCCGCAAGCGGCCTATGCGCTGCTGCTTCCAAACGTGACCGATCCGCTGCGCCCGGCGTTCAAGCTGCTCGAAGCGGCGCCCAAGATCGGTGGCGTTCAGCCCTAGAGGCTATTTCATTTGTGCGTGGGAAAGCCCCCCATCCCCGCCCCCTTCCCCCAAAATGAGGGAAGGGGAGACAGGCTGGGTCTTTTCCTTCCCTCCTTGTGGGGGAAGGAACACCGACCGAAGGTCGGAAGGATGGGGGGAATACTAGCCACAGAGTTCAAAACAGCCCCTAGAGCGCGGTACCACCATTCACACAAAAACAAACAGGAGCCACACGGCTCCCGTTTTTCATGCGCCGGTGCGCTGCGACGCGGTTATTCCTCGCGGCTGGCGGCAAGCTGCTCGAGATGTTCCTCGTAGTGTCCGTAGGTGTTGCCCTCGATCCAGTCGGCGAACGGGCGGCCGTTGGTCCACGCGAAGCGATGCGGATCGAACAGATCCGCCTCGTCAGAGCGTTCGATCAGCGCGATCAGGTCCTCATACGCCTCGCGCTCGTCGCGCAGCACCTCATCGAGCGTGTGCACCTGATTCTCGAGGAAGATGCGCGCGTTCAGGTCGTCGATCGTGGCTTCCGGCATAGGCGTTGGCGTTTCCCCACGCTGGAGCGCGCTCAGAAGGTGGTGCGCGCGGCGCTCCCAAAAGCCGATATGCGCCATCAAGTCCTTAAACGACCACTCGTTGTCGAGGACGGGATCGGACATCCGCTCGGCAGGCACTTCCGCCATCGCCGCTTCGAGGCGCGCACGCCCCTCGCGCACCCGCTGGAGCAGTTCTGCTTTCGTCATGGCGTGCTGTCTCCTCTCATCGGTCGGTCGAGACTCATCTATATCAGAGTCTAAGCCAAACGCGGCCGTATAGCAGCCATCTCCCGCAAAAAAACCAGCCCTGATGCAGCCAAAAGCAGCCAGAGAGCACAACGGTTCCCGGCTGCTTTTTGCCGTTCTTAGCTGCACCTGGCTGTTCTTAGCTACAAAAAAGCCGGGCTCCTCGCGGAAACCCGGCTCGCTTGGCGCTGATGCGGCTTATACGCCGTACACCACGCGACGCAGGAACTCGAACAGCAGCGAGACGCCCGGCCCGGCGACCCGCCCCAGGCCCAGCGCGAACGCCTCACCCGCATCCAGCACGCGGCGGAGCAGGGTGCCATTCGGCGCGGCGCCCGCCTCGGCGACCGCCTGCGCGGTGGGCGTCGGCGGCTGGGCGATCACTTGCCCGCGCGGGGTGATCGTCGGGACGGGGGTCGCGGTCGGTGCGCCGCCGGTCTGCCCCTCGGCGCCGATAATCGTGCGGACTGGCGTGCCGGGCGCGGCGCTTGAGTCGCCGCCACCGCTGCTCGCGCCGCCGCTCGGACGCCCCGACAGCGGATCGACCGAGCCAGGCGGCAGAATAACCAGCTCCTGTCCCGGAACCAGCAGCGGCGTGTTCGGCTGGATGCCCTCGTTCAGCTCCGCGATCGACTCGCGCGTCACGCCATACTGCGCGTACGCGAACGCGATGCTGGAGAGCGTGTCGCCTTCCTGAATGACGTGAACAATGCTGCCGTCCGGCCGGACGCCCTGCGGGACGACGAACGGCGCTTCCTGGGGCGGTGGTGGTGGTGGAGCCGCCTCACCCGGCGTGCCCGGGGCGCCGCCTGCGCCGCCCGGCGTGACCGGCTCATCCGTGTTGACAAGCTGCGCGGCATCCCAATAGACGTTATTCAGCGCCAGGCCCTGCGCCTGTGTCGCGTAGAGGAACACGGTCACCGTGTCGCCTTGCGCCTCGGCGACCACGCTCGGCGTCGCCCACTGATCGTACGGCGCGACGCTGGCCGACCACACCACGCTCGGCGAGTTCGGATCGGTCCCGCCGGTCGGATCGATCCCCACGCGGACCGACGCGCCCGCCGACGGGTCCGACCGCCGGTACGGCCATTCCGGGATGATGCACGAGTATTCACGGTCGTTGCAGGTGTACAGCCACGCTGAAGCAGAGAAACGCAGCCGCGTGCCCGGCGTGATCCCGCTGACGCGCTGGAATCCGGCTGCGGTAAACGCGCCGTCGCCCTGCTTGATGTTCCACGACGCGGCGCCGTCAATCACCTGGAGCGGGTCCGTGTGCGGGAACGCTTCAGGCGACCCGGCCCCAACCCACAGACCCCACCCGTTCGGCGCGGTCCGCGTCGGCGCGCCCACGCCCTGATACGGGTTCTCCATGCCGCCGTTCACAAGCAGATTCGTCTGCGCGCCCGCGGAGCCATCCGGCCACACGGTCAGCGCGCCCAGCACAAGCACGATAGTCAGCCCGAGAATCGCAAGCTGGCGCCGATTTACCATAATCCCAACACTCCTCAAAAGCGATTAGCAGTTAGCGGTTAGCAATTAGCGAAAAACTTATCGCCTTACTAATCGCTAAGGAATACTCGCGTATAGCGGTTCGGAGTATACCGCAGCCCTGGATCATGTCAACGCGGGGAGCGACGGCCAGCAGGTGCAGAGGCAAGCGCAGCGCTCAGCGGGGAACCTCACCCCTTATCCCTTCCCCTCTCCGTAAACGGCAGGGCCAGGGGTGCCACCTCGAAAACAAATCAGCCCTTAGCTAACCGCTAATCGCTAACGGCTAACCTCTGCTCTCTACACTGGCGGCAGGGCGGCGGGCTGCGCGCCCGTGTCTTCGAGGAACGTGTCGAGGTGGTCGATCAACGCCTCGGGCGCGTCCTCGGCCAGCAAGTGACCGGCGCCCTCGATCAGATGTGGGCCGCGCGCCGAGAGCATGTGCCGCTTCCAGTGACGCGCCACGTCCGGCCCGAAGATCGGGTCGCGCGCGCCCCATACCAGCAGCGTGGGGATGTGCTCCAGATCCGCCAGCCCGCGCTCGATCTCGCGCAACGCCAGCGCGGACGGATGATCCGGCCCGGTCGAGATCATACGAGGGAACTGCACCAGCGCCGTGCGGCTGCGGTTCTCACGAAAGGGCGCGCGATAGCCGGACATCACCGCCGGAGTCAGCCCGCGCGCCGTCACCCGCCGAAGGTAAGCCGTCGGCGCGATATTGAGCGTGCGAAAGAGAAACTCGCCCACGCCCTTCAGCGTCACCAGGCGGACCAGCCGTTCCAGGCGCGGGGGATACGTTTCCTGAAACGCCCACGAGTTCATCACGACCAGGCGGCGGACGTTCGCACAGTGGCGGATCGTGTAGCCCAGCCCAAACGGCCCGCCCCAGTCTTCCATGATCAGCGTGAGGTCTTTGAGTTGCAGGGTGGAAATCAGCTCGTGCAGGTTGTGAATGTGCCGCCGCAGCGTGTGATAGCGGCCGCCCGTTGGCTTGTCGCTGAGCCCGAACCCGATGTGATCCATCGCCACGCAGCGATAGCCCCGCGCGGCGTAATACACCAGCAGCGCGCGATAGGTGAAGCTCCACGTGGGATAGCCGTGCACAAAGACGAGCAGCTCGCCGTCGGGCGGCCCCTCGTCGACGTAGTGCATCTGCCTGCCGTCGCTCAGCGTCACGAACTGCGAGCGGAACGGGTACAGCGCACGGCTCGGTTCGGGCAACACGACAGTTGCCATTCGGTCCCTTCTTCTCGCTGCGATGCGGTGCCGGCGCGCACGACCCGAAACCGCAGAAACAAGACACCTGCGCCCGGCGCGTCGCCTATGCTATCCCCTTAATCGCTCAATTGTACGTCAGGTTAACGAGATTGGGGAACCGCCCCCTCACGGCGCCCTTACCGCCACTACACAGACTCGGCACAATCGGGGTATACTACCGGGCGCAATGGCGGGGGTGGCTACGCCCCACCTCTTACACGCAAGGAGCGGAACCACCACATGGACGTTCTATGCCTCGGTGAAGCGTTAATCGACTTCGTCTCGCGCGAGCGCGGCGCGACGCTTGTGACCGCAACCCAATACACCGCTGCGACCGGCGGCGCACCGGCCAATGTGGCAGCCGGACTGAGCAAACTGGGACGCCATGCCCGTCTGGTCGCGACTGTCGGGGACGACGCGTTTGGGCGCAAAATCGTAAACGATCTGGAGCAGGCTGGCGTCGACTGCGCGCTCCGGATGGATCCCGACCATTTCACGACGCTGGCGTTCGTCAAGCTGGGGGCGGAAGGCGATCGCGACTTTGACTTCAGTCCCGGCGCGCACGACTACCTGCTGCCGGAGCAGGTCCCAGCGGACGACGTTCGCAAGGCGCGCGTGCTGCACTACGGCACGATCAGCCTGCGCACGCCCATCTCCCGCGAGACGACCCTTAACGCGATCCAGGCCGCCAAAGAAGCGGGCGTTGTCTGCTCGTGCGATCCCAACTGGCGCCCGAACCTATGGCACGACCACGACGCCGGACGCGCCGCCATGCTCGAAGCCGTCTCCCTCGCCGACATTCTGAAGATCAGCATCGACGACCTGACGTTTATGGTGCCCGACGAGCCAGACTTCGCTGCCGCGCTCAAGAAAGCGGGCTTCACCGGACGCCTGGCCGCCGTGACGCTTGGGCGGGCCGGATCGTGGTATCAGAACGGCGACCGCACCGGGCAAGTTCCCTCGCCGCACGTGCACGTCGTCGAGACGACCGGCGCTGGAGATGCCTTCACCGCGGCGCTGCTCGACCGCCTGCTGGACTACGATCTCGACGTGTGGGCGCTGAGCGACACTGAGCTAGAGCAAACCGTCCATCGGGCGTGCGCGGCGGGCGCCCTCACCGCGACCGGCTACGGCGCGATCCCATCCCTGCCGGACGCGCGCAGCATCGACGCCCTGCTGCGGATGGTCGGCGCCGACGCCAGCCGGTAAGCTGCTAAACAGTCTTAAGCAGACTATCAAAACAAGCTGGCATTCAATGTGCTCGCCGGGGAACCTCACCCCTTAACCCCCGTCCCCTTTTCCCCTCTCCGTGAACGGAGAGGGGAAAAGGGGTGAGGTTCCTCTACCCTTCTACATCGTCCCTGGCTTTTTGTTTTTGCTAATCGCTAACCGCTAACTGCTAACCGCTGCCTAGCTGCTCTGCCCGGCCTCGTGCTGCTCCTCATGGCGGATCGCCTGCATGCGCCGCCAGTTGATACGGAATGCCACCGCCGCCAGAACCACCGCCACAGCGATCACGATTGCCGCCGTCCCGAAGGCGAACTCCAGCCCCTCGACAATTGCCCACGGCGGGCCCTCGCTGGCGTCAACTCCCGGCGGCAGATCGCTGACCGACAGCACGCGGCTGGCGAACAGCGCGCCCATCAGCGGCAGGCCGGTCACCTGCCCCAGCGTCCGCGAGAGCGACAGCAGCCCCGACGCCATCCCGAGCCGGTGGCGCGGCGCGGAGCCCATAATCGCGCTGTTGTTAGGCGACTGGAACAGCCCGGCGCCAAAGCCGAGCGGCAGCAGGCGCACGATGTATCCGGTGGCGGATGTGCTCTCTTTCAGCGAGGCGATCGACAGGCACGCGAACACCACGATCAGCAGCCCCAGCAGCGAGATGCCGCGCGTGCCATAGCGATCCGACAACGCCCCGGCGACCGGCGCCGTTACCCCCAGCGCCACCGGCACGACGACCAGGAACAGCCCCACCTGCGCCGGGTCGTAGCCTTTGACGCGCTCCAGATAAAACGGCATCACGAACAGCCCGGCGAACACGACGAACACCAGCAGGCCCGTCAGCAGGCTGATGCTGAACAGCGGGTCGCGGAACATCCGCAGATCGACCATCGGCTCGCGCAGGCGGCTCTCGACCAGCAAGAACATCAGGAAGCTAACCAGCGCGGCGATCAGCAACGCCCGGATCGCCGGATCGGACCAACCGCGTTCTGGCCCGAACGTCAGCCCCAGCGCCAGACACACGAGCGTCCCGAACACCAGCAGCGCGCCGACCGCATCGAAACGCTGCCCGCCCGGTGGACGCCAGTCGGGGATATAGCGCCGCCCCAGCGAAAACCCCAGAAGGCCGACCGGCAAGTTCACCAGGAAGATCCAGTGCCAGCCGACCGTGGAGATCAGCAGGCCGCCGACCGTCGGGCCGATGCTGATCCCCAGCGAGACAACCGTCCCGATGATGCCCAGCGCGCGTCCGCGCTCTGTCGGCGGGAACGCTTCGGTGACGATCGCGATGCCGAGCGCCTGCATCATCACCGCGCCAAGCCCCTGAAACGCGCGAAAGCCGATCAGCGCACCGATGCTGGGCGAGATGCCGCACAGCAACGAGCCAATCGTAAAGATCACCATCCCGGCCAGGTAGATGCGACGCTTGCCGATCATGTCCGCCAGCCGCGCGACGCCGAGCATCAGCGACGTGATCACCAGCAAATAGCTGACCACCACCCACTGCACGGTGGCGAAGGATGTATCGAAGACCTCTTCGAGCGTGGGGAGCGACACATTGATGATGCTGCCGTCGATGGTGGACATGAAAATCCCCATCGACACGCTAAGCATTACCCACCATTTCTGCGAATAATCTACGAGGGAGTCGCTGTCTGAGGGCTGCACCGGCACGCTTGACGACATTGCATTCCTGCTTGGGTATACACAGACGGTTCTCAAATCGGGCTGGTCAAGTATAGCGTAGGTCTATACAATCGGTAGCCGGTTTGAAAACCGGACCGAAAAGGACCATAAGAGGACCACCATCCGGATGAAGATCTACACCACGTTGGACGATAGCGCGGCGCGCATCCCGCTCAGCATTCGCAGCAGCGATGGCGTGTGGGACCGCAGCGCCGATCTACGTAACTCGCCGGGCGTTCAGCTTGTCGAGCTGGCGACGCAACACTGGCTCAACACCGGCGTCACGCTGGTCGAAGAGCTGGCGTACTATTTCGAAAACAACGAGCCGAGCGAGGACGATCCCTATGCCCTCACTCGCTGCTACGATCACCGCACGCAGCTCGAAGACCTGCTCGGCGACCTGTACAACCGGCCGAGGGAAGAGTGGATCGCGCTTTCTGAGATCGAGTCGCTGTTTCCAGAGAGCTTCGCAGTCGATTTTCCGTTCACCCTGGCGCTGACGGTCGTCGGCGCGCCCGCGTTCGGCTACGTGCGGACCTACAACGACTCGGAAGGTGAGGAATCGCACGGGCTGGTGGTGAACCTCGCGCAGGCGCAGCCGCACCTGGAAAGCGTGTTCGGGCACTTCTCGCTCGATCTGCTGATCGATACGATCCGCGACGGCTTCTTCAATCACGAAGCGTTTCGCGTGGTTTACCACGAATATCTCGCGCAGAATGGGCGCGTCCCTGCGCGGCCGGTCGATCGCCTGAAAAGCGCCCTGCTCAGCCGTGGGATCGCGTGGTATCTGAGCTACTGCAAGGACCTGGCTTTTTACGACGAGATCCTGGGCCTGGATCGCAGCGCGCTCGACCAGCACATCGCCATGTGGAACCGGGTGATCGAGGCGGCGCGGCGCAAGAACACCAGCGAGCCGCTGTTCGAAGACTGGTTGGAGCTCCCCGAAACGCGCGCGCCTTCGGAGATGAACCTGGACGTGCTCGGCTACTTCGCCGCCCGCGCCATCGCAGAGAACCACGGCCGAGAGGGGCTGCGCGAGGCGGTCGCCGAAGGGCCGGACCGCTTCATCGCGCTGTTCAACGAGATCAGCCCCGCGCCGCTGCAAAGGTAGTGCAGCGGAAAACTGCAAGCGAACAACAGAAACACAGCAAAAAAGCAGCGAAGGGCGGCCAACCAGGCTACTCTTCGCTGCTTTAGCGTTGCTTTACTGCTGCGCTACTGCTGCCCCAGCGTGATATCCCCCACGTTCGAGATCAGCGTCAGCGCCGGGCCGCCGCTGCCGAGCGTCGCCGTCAGCGACGCGCCGGGGACGTTTTTCTTCAGATTGCTGCCCGAGGTGTCCAGGCCGCGCACCGCGATCGAGCCGACTCCCGTGCGCGCATCCACCTGCGCAGAGGTGTCGTCCGCCAGCCGCACGTTGAGCTTGCCGACGTCGGTCTTGAACTCCCCGCCGTCAGAGAGCACCCCCTCGAACGTGACATCGCCCACATTGCCAATGACCGTCGCCCGCGCCCCTGCCTCGATGTCGCGCAGGACGATATCGCCGACATTCGCCGTGATTTGAAGCTGCTCCAGCGTGCGCAGGTCGCGCGCCTCGACCTTGCCAACGTTGTTCGTCACGATCAGATCGATCGTGCGCGGCACAGTGATCGTCAGATCAACCTTGTTCGATTGCCCCTGGGTGGCACGCTTCTCCTGCACCGCGTCGATCGTCACCGCGCCCGCTTCCTGCGAGAAGGTCACGCGCATGGCTTCCAGCTCGCGGTCGGCGTCCGCCTGGGTTCTGCCATAGGCGGTCATCCGGTAGTCAACCTCGATGCGGTCCGTCTCTGCGCCGCGCACCAGAACCTCGCCCACGCCGTTGCGCACGTCCAGCAGAACCGGCGAGTCTCCTTCGAGGGAAATGATTTCCTGCCGCGTGGTGGTTGCTTCTT
>CBINGT010000060.1:0-11898 GCA_966250245.1 uncultured Anaerolineae bacterium | reverse complement strand
CCGAAGACAATTGGGTGATCTGAGCCGTTAGCAGTTAGCGGTTAGCGATTAGCTAAGAGATAAAATGGCGTTTTTTCGCTGCTAGATACGGCTGGGATAATTGTAGGGACCGGGCTTACCCGGTTCGCGTTTTTTGACGCCCAAATCTTCAGTAATAAGGCGTGTCTCAATGCAGCATCGTTTGCTTGAGAACGGGCGGAGCAAGCTCCGCCCCTACAAGCGATGTGCGGCGTGGCAGCCGCTCTAGCTAACCGCTTCTTCTCACCCTGTCCAGTCGCGCAGATACAGAAAATCGTGCCCGATCGTGCGGCGGCTGAGCTTGGCGACCGGCGCCATCGTGCGCTTGAAGTGGTTGAGCCGCACGCGCCGCCAGATTCGCTCTACCAGCGCGCGGTCGAACCCCTCTGCAGCGGCCTCATCGACGGTGTAACGCTCGTCCACCAGCAGGTATAGAAGCTGGTCCGCCAGCTCGTAGGTGAAGCCAAGCTCGCCCTCGTCCGTCTGATCTGCCCACAGGTCCGCCGAGGGTGGCTTCTCGATGATCTGGCGCGGCACGCCGAGGTCGCGTGCAAGCTGGCGCACCTGCGTCTTGTAAAGGTCCGCGATCGGCTGGACGGCCGCCGCGTTGTCTCCGAACATCGTGGTATAGCCGAGCAGGAACTCGGTCTTGTTGCTGGTACCGATCACCAGCGCACCGGTCGCGGCAGACTGGTCGTACAGCACGATCATCCGCATCCGCGCCATGATGTTCCCCTGGCGCACGCGCGACGCGTCGGGGAAGCGTTCCAGCAATGGATCGACCATCGGCGTGATATCCACCGTGTCGGTTGTCACGCCGAGCGCATCGATCACCGCCTGCCCGTCGTCCAGGCTGGCCTGCGACGAGGTGCGATAGGGCATGCGGATCGCGAGCACGTTCTCCGGCCCAAGCGCCTCGGCCAGCAAATAGGTGACGACAGCCGAATCCAGCCCGCCGCTCAGCCCGACAACGGCGCGCTGAAACCCGGTCTTCCGCACAGCGTCGCGCAGAAACAGCACGAGGATGCGCCGCGCCAGCGCGGTGTTGATCGCCAGCCGGGGCAGCAAGTGAGCCGGTCCGGCCGAGGTTGGATCGGTCATACGCGCCTCTCCTGAGACATGCGCGGCGCACCAAAGAATCCCCACCCCTTACCCCTAAACCTTTTTTCTCTCTCCGTTCACGGAGAGAGGCCAGGGGTGAGGTTCCGCGCCACTTCTGGCTAACTGCGAAAGGTCAAGTGGATCTTAGCACCAGGGCCTCTACGCCGGCTTATCCCTTTTCTGCCGCGTGCAGAGCCGTCTGGAATTTTGCTATACACCCGGCGGACCGGCAAGCACTGTGGGGACATACTCCAGCAGTTGAATTCTGCCGTCAAACGTCCGGCTGGCGATCATCTCGAGCATGACGTCAGGATATCCATCATAGATCCGCTCGGAGCCAGTGCTTCCGGTGATCACAGGGAAAACGACTACGCGAAAACGGTCCACAAGCCCCGCTTTGAGGAGCGACCGGCACAGGCTAATGCTGCCAAGCGTGGTCAACGAGCGGCCTTCCTGCTTCATTGCTCGCACCGCCTCAACCGCATCCCCGCTGATCAGTTGCGTGTTCGGCCAGGCCAACGGCGGCTTCAGTGTCGAAGAGAACACCACCTTCGGTGCGTTAATCAGCTCGCTGACAGTGGCAGCTTCCTCAGCGTCCAATGAGTCGATCTGTGAGGTAAATCCGGACATCACACGATAGGTGTTGGCGCCCATCACGATCGTGTAACCGCGTTCGGGCAGTTGATCGAGCCAGGCGAGATATTCGGGACCCTCAAGCCCCCACCACCCCGGCCAGCCATCCGCTGAGGCATAGCCGTCCAGCGAAGTGATGAAATCGACCAGTAGTTCCGGCACGGAAGCACCTCCTATGTGAGCTACGATGATGAGCGACCATGCACAGCGCGCCGCCCTAGCCATCCAGCGAAGTGATCGTCGTAGAAATGGCGGAACATGTTGGCGACCATGTCGAGTGATGGCTCCTTTCTACGAGGCGGCGCACCCTTCCAATGTTAGCACATGCGTTCTACTACAGTCAAGCAGGGAAAGCAGCTTTTCACGTGCTACGCTGCTTTTGCGGTCAATTGAATTTAGCAAGCGTAGTAGTGCGCGACGAACCTCACCCCTTACTCCCAAACCTCTTTCCTCTCTCTGAGAAAGGAAAGCGGCGCAGGGAGTTCTGCGCCGCTTCTGACTAACCGCTAACCGCTACCTGTTCCCCGGCGCCGCGACTTCGGCGCGCCGTTTGCAAGCTGCGCCTGAAGCGCCGCCACTTCTTCCTGCAATGCCTCGATCTGTTCCGCCATGCGCAGAATGATCTCCACCCCGGCCAGATTGACGCCCATTTCCTGCGTCAGCCGGTTGATTTTGCGCAGACGCTCCACCTCGCGCTCGGAATAGAGGCGGATGTTCCCGTCGCTGCGTTGCGGGCCGATCAGCCCGTACTGCTCGTAGTTGCGCAGCGTTTGAGGATGGAGATTGAGCATCCGCGCCACGATGCCGATTGTAAAGCACGGCTCGTCGCGGAGTGGCCTCTCGTCCATACTTCGCTCCCCGATACCCCGCCGACTCTATGGTCGCACGCCGAGCGTCACGTCCAGATCAAGCGTCTGGTTGCCGCGCACGATCGTCAGCGTGACCACATCGTCCGGCGACGTGTTTTCAACCAGATACGCGACCAGATCGTCGATGTCGTGAACCGTGTGCCCGTCGATCGCCACGATGATATCAGCGCCCACGGGCACCTCGACGCCACGCACAAACTCGCGCTCGGTGCCGCTTTGCAGCCCGGCGCGCGCTGCGGGCGAATCCGCGAACACCTCGCTCACCAGCACGCCCTGACGGACCGGCAGATTCAGCTCATCCGCAATCAGCCCCAGGTTGAAGCTCCCGCCGCGAATCGTGGCCGGTGACGAAATCCCTAACCACGAATACTCCGCAGTGCCATCCTCGATCAACTGCGGGACGATCCGCAGGAGCGTGTTCGACGGCACGGCGAAGGCGATCCCCTGGAAGCCGCCGTTCTCGGTGCGGATCGCGGTGTTGATCCCGACGACCTCGCCCAGCGAGTTCAGCAGCGGACCGCCGGAGTTTCCAGGGTTCACCGCCGCGTCGATCTGGATGATCGACGGGTTGTTGTACCCCTGATAGCGCGAGTCGAGAAGCTGCGCCGAAGGCAGCGAGCGCCCAAGCGCGCTGATGATGCCGGTCGTCATGCTGCCGTCCAGCCCGAACGGGTTGCCGATCGCAACCACGCGCTGCCCCACCTGGAGCAGATTGCTATCCCCGACCGGCAGCGGCACAAGCGGCACCTCCGCCGGATCCACCTTGATCACGGCCAGATCGCTGTAATCGTCTATGCCAACCACTTCCGCCGGGACAACATAGCCCGTCGAGAAAGTGACCATCACTTCCTCGGCATCGCGCACGACGTGGGCGTTGGTGACGATGTGCCCTTCCTCGTCAAACACGAAGCCCGAACCGCTGCTGTCGATGATGTCCGTCTCGCTGTGAAAGGACGAGACGATCTCGATGTTGACCACCGACGGATTCGCGCGCTCGTAGAGGTTCTCCAGCAACACGTATTCGAGGTCCGCCTGCTGGATCAGTTCAAGCGGCAACGCCGTCGGGGTGGGCGCTAGCTGCGGCGCGTTCGCCCGGTACTCGCTGGGGCGATAGTTCGCGTTCCGCAGATCCGCTTCGGACGGCTGGCTTCGCGCGGGGAGATAGGGCGACGTCTGCTCGGCGAGCTCGTCGGCGAACAGCGCCAGGCCAACCATGCCCGCCACCAGCGCCACGATCACCAGCAGCGTGACAGCCCCCAGGAACGCGCCTAACAGCAGCCCGCCAATCGAGCGGCGCCGGGGTTCTTCGGGCTCTGGCTCGAGTCCGGTGACCAGGTCAAAGTCTTCAAACTGCCATCCCATCACGGACTGTCCTTCCACTCAATAGCCTACGTGGTCAAACGATCGGTGCGAACAGACGCGGCCTGGAAAGACCGCGCCTGCCGTTAAGTCGGGCGTAGCGCGCGCAACTCTTCGAACAAGGCGCGCTCGCGCTCCGTCAGTTCGGTGGGCACCTGCACCAGCACATGCGCGTACAGGTCGCCCGCAGCGTCCTTCTGCTTGACCTGGGGAAGCCCCTTGCCACGCAGGCGGATCACCTGGCCGGACTGCGTGCCTGGGTGGATGCGCAGGTCGACAGGGCCCGTCAGCGTCGGCACCTTGACCGTCCCGCCCAGCGCCGCGGTGTACAGCGGCACCTTCAGGTCCATGTGCAGGTCGGCGTTCTCGCGCCGGTAGACCGGGTGCGGCAACACCTCGACGATCACGTAAAGATCGCCCGGCTGCCCTCCGGCGTACCCCGGCTCGCCCTGGCCGCGCAAGCGAATCCGCATGCCATCGCGCGCCCCGGGCGGGATGTTCACGTCCAGGCGGCGCGAGCCGATCTGCACGGTGCGACGCGTGCCATGAAAGACCTCTTCGAGCGTCACCTGAGCGGTCACTTCGAGGTCCTGGCCCTTGATCTGCTGGCGCCGGTAACTGGTCCGCGTGCTGCCCATGCCGCCGAAAATGTTGCGGAAGAAGTCCGAAAACAGATCATCCCCGCCGAAATCGGCGTATTCCACGCGGAAACCGCCGCCCGGCTGGCCGGTCATCCATTCAGACCAGTTGAACCCGCCCGGCTGGCCGCCCATGCTCTGCCACTGCCGGTAGCTCTGGCCGAGCTGGTCGTATTTCGCACGCTTCTCGGCGTCAGACAGCACCTGATACGCCTCGTTAATCTGCTTGAATTTTTCCTCAGATGCCGGATCGCCCGGGTTTACGTCCGGGTGATACTGCCGCGCCAGGCGACGGTACGCCTTGCGGATCTCGTTGTCGGACGCGTTGCGATCGACGCCAAGGATCTTGTAGTAGTCCTGGTATTCCATCTTCCGTTTTGCAGCCCCATGTGCTTTATTGCCAGCAACAAACAGCGAAAGGCATGTTGCCATTTTGACGCTGTTTCTCGGCTGATTTTACTGCGCTGATATCATAAACCTTTAGTCGATCGCAGTCAACCTTTCTAAGCCCATTCTTAGATAACCTTCCCTTTCGCCGCCGCTGGCGCGGGCCGATCACCCAATTGTTTGGGGATGCGGCGCCCTGCGTCTGCGCTATGATGGGGTACAATAATCTTCGCATAAAAGGAGTAAGGAGCCTATGCGACGCAATTCGGCGCGCCTGGTGCTGTTCGCTGTGGTGGCGCTGGCCGCCTTCTTCTTCGGGGTTACCCCGCTCGCGACAGCCGTTGAGCGGGCTCAGGACAACCGGTCGCTCGTCTGGGAGCATTTCGATGTCACCATCGACCAGATCGACACGGCTGCCAACCGCTTTCGCGTGACCGAATCCTATCTCATCCGTGTCGATCGCGGGCCGTTCCGCTTCGGGACTGCCGAGATCCCGATGGACCGGCTCAACAACATCGATTCGGTAGTCGTATATGAGAACGGGCGCGCGCTGCGCGAGGGTTGCTTCGGCGGCGAGGGTACGTACTGCGTCTCGACCTACAACGACACGCTCTCGATCCAGTACAACTTCAACTCGCCAGCCAACTCAGGCGACACGCGCGAAATCGCGATTGTTTACTCCGTGACCGGCGCTCTGCGCTCGTACGAGGACGGCGACCAGCTTTACTGGGTCGCGATCCCGGCGGACCTACCCTTCCCCGTGCTGGATGCCTCGGTCACGGTCGAGATGCCCGCAGACGCTCCGCCGGAGATCATCGGCAGCTATCCCGAGGAATGGCCGTACGAGGTCAACGGCACGACCATCACCTGGGACGCGCCCGGCCCAATGCGCAGGGGCGACTGGTTTGAGGTGCGCGTGCAGTATCCGCACGTCCCGGCCATGGATAAGCCCGGCTGGCAAACCACGTTCGACTTGCAGCGCAGCTATGAGGAGAACTGGAAGCCCCTGGTTTCGGTGATCCTGTTCGCGCTGGGGGTGCTGATCGCCATCGTCGGCGTGCTGTTCGTCTACACCCGCTACACCAAGCACGGGCGCGACCCGGAAGCGGTCGTTGTGCCGGAATATCTCAGCGAGCCGCCGAGCGACGAGCGCCCCGGTGTGGTCGGCGTGCTGCTCGACGAGCGCGCCGATATGAAGGACATTATGGGCACGCTGGTCGATCTGGCGCAGCGCGGCTATCTGACCATCGAGCAAACGGAATCGGGCGGCGTGTTTGGCATGTTCCAGTCGACCGAGTTTGTCTTCCACCGCGAGGACAAGCCGGAAGACGACCTGCGCCCGTTCGAGATCACGCTGCTCGACGGCATCTTCAAACGCAAGAAGACGGTCAAGCTTTCGGACCTGCGCAACAAGTTCTACAAGCAGATCCCCGCGATCAAAGAGCAGCTTTATCGCGAGCAGGTCACCCAGGGCTATTTCAAGCGCTCGCCCGAAACCACCCGGACGACATGGCTTGTCGGCGCCATCGGGCTGATCGTCGTGGCGGGGATGCTGTTCTTCGCGGGCATCGCGGTCGCTGAGGTTGTGTCGCCCGTCGCGTGGATGCCGGGCCTCGGCCTGGGGGTGACCGGGCTCGCGCTGGCGATCACGTCGCAGGCCATGCCCGCCAAAACCGAAAAGGGCGCGCAAGACGCCGCCAAGTGGCGCGCGTTCCGCCGCTATCTGGCAAATATCGAGCGCTACGGCGGCGTAGAAGAGGCGGCCAAGCGGTTCAACGAGTACATGGGCTATGCGGTTGTCTTCGGGCTGGAGCGCGAGTGGGTGAATAAGTGCGCCCCGGTTCTGACCTCGATGCCGACGTGGTATTTCCCGACCTACCTCGGCGGGCCGTGGGGCCGTGGCTATGTGCCCGGTCGCCGGTACGGGCCGATGATGGGCGGCGGCTTCGGGAACGGCGGCCTGGGCGACGTAGACTTTGGCTCCGGCCCCGGCGGGCTGAACGAAATGAGCCGCTCGCTGACCGCCGGACTGAACGCTATGAGCTCCGGCATGACGCAGATGCTCAACGATGCCAGCCGCGTGATGACCAGCCAGCCCAGCAGCTCCGGCTCCGGCAGGAGTGGCGGCTGGAGCGGCGGCGGGTTCAGCGGGGGCGGTGGCTCCGGCGGCGGCAGCCGTGGATTCGGCTAAAGCTCAGGCGTTTGCAAGAAAAACCGACTCCGACGCCATCCTTAACCGTGCATGACATGCTCTAAGGCGCTCCAACTGGGGGAGACATGAACTCAAACCGGCTGATCGGAATCCTGTTGATTATCTTCGGCCTCGTGATCGGCGCGGTCGCGGCGGCGTGGCTGTTCACCAACGAGGGGCTTGAAGGCCCGGCGCGTATCCTGGGGCTGGCGATCGTGCTGATTGTGCTGGTCGCGCCGCTGGTCGGCGGGGGCATCTACCTGACGGCGTATGGCGGGCGCGAGGCAGCCCGCTCGCAGGCCGCCGGGCAGCAGCGCAAGCTGCTCAACATGGTGCAGACGCGCGGCCAGTTGCGCGTAGACGACGCGGCGGTGGAGCTGCAAGTCCCGCGCGAGCAGATCCGTGAGATGGTGTATTCGCTGGTGGGGCTGGGCGTGTTCAGCGGTTACGTGAAGTGGGACGAAGGCGTCCTCTATTCCAGCGAGGCGAGCCACCTTCGCGAGCTCAAGCAGTGCCCGAACTGCGGCGGCGAGATCGAGCTAAGCGGCAAGGGCGTGGCAAAGTGTCGCTTTTGCGGCACGGAGTTCTTCCTCTCCTGACGCACCCCGCACACCGAAAAACAAAAACGCCCGGTGTGATGCCGGGCGTTTTCATCTTGGCGACCTTGTCGTCGCGAGTCTACAGCGCGCTGATGATGTTCGAGAAGATATTACCGATCGCGGGCCCCAACAGAGCCAGGATGATAATGACGACCACGGCCACAAGGACCAGAATCAGCGCATATTCGACCAGCCCCTGCCCTTTCTCTTGCGGTTGGTAGATCATGATGAAGTCCCCCAAGCGAAATAATGAATGATGAAGATGATTGCTTCGATTGAAGCTAACCTTAACGGTAGCAGTATTGTTCGATGAAAGTCAACCGGTCCCCCACACGCCTCGCGTAAAGATTTACATTATTCATCTTCTTCGCCGGTTTCCCCTGAGCTTTCCTGGTCGGCAAGCTGGATGGCGGGCAACTCCAGCGTCTTGCGCTCCATCGACTCGACGTCGAGCACCGGCGCTTGATAGAGGCCAACCTCAGTCGCGTCGTACAGGGATGGGTTCGGGCGCTCGGCGAGATCGCGCTCCGTGGCGCGCTCCATTATCAGCGCGACTACGCTGATGTTGTCTTGCCCGCCGCGCGCGTTCGCCAGGTCGATCAGCGCCTTGGCGATAGCGTCCGGATCGTCATTCTCTGACGCGATCGCGGCGATCTCCTCGGCGCTGACGTGCCGCGTCAGCCCGTCGGAGCACAGAATCAGGCGGTCATCCTCTTCGAGCACGCGGGTGTACACGTCCGCGTCGGCGTCGTCGAACTGCCCCAGCGCGCGATACAGCACATTCCGCATCGGGTGGATGGCAGCCTGCTCCGGCGTGATATGCCCCGCCGCCAGCAGCGCCTCGACAAAGCTGTGATCGTCGGTGATCTGGTTAATCCACCCCTCGCGCGTCTTGACGAGGTACGCGCGGCTATCGCCCACGTGCACAATCGTCGCCCGCCGATCGCGCACAAACGCCAGCGTGATGGTCGTGCCCATGCCCTGAAATTCGGGATGCTCGCTAGTGCGGTGGATCACGGCGCGGTTGGCGCGGCGCACCGCGATCCGCAATTTCTCCGACACCTCGTCATCCGGCAGGGTGTCCAGAATCTCGCTGCCGCGCGGCTGCCCCATAAAATCGGCCTGGACGGCTTCCATCGCCAGGCGGCTCGCTTCTTCGCCCGCCGCTGCGCCGCCCATGCCATCCGCCACCAGCGCCAGCACCACGCCGCCACGCGCCCACAGCCCGACGCGGTCCTCGTTGTTCTCGCGCATGCGTCCCACGTCGCTGTGCGCGGCTGCACGCGCCACCAGCCGGACCGGAGCGGTGTCAATATCTTCGGGGAGCGTCAGCGCGGTGCCGCAGCCAACGCAAAAGCTCGCCTGGGGGAAGTTGAGCGTGCCGCAGCGCAAGCAGGAGATCGGCTCGCCGTCCATCGGCGGGGGAAGCTTGGCACGCACCTCGCGCAGATTCTGCAGCACCTCGGGCGACAGCGCGTCCTCGCGGCCCTGCAAATAGCGCATGGCGTCTTCCACCCGGCGCTGGCCGTGATGCAGCCCGCGCACAATCGGCGGATCTTCGAGCCGGGTGCCGCATTGAAAGCAGAACACCGCGCGCGCCAGATTCTCATGCCCGCAGTTTGGACAGGTCTGCGTTTCCATCAGGGTAACTCCCTCATCCGCGCTTTCGTTCTACCTGCAAAGCAATCCCCATGCTCCCGGCCAGGTCCCACCAAACCTTGAAGCATTCCGGAGCAATCCATGACGGTCGATAACCGTGAAGCATAGCACGTATGAGGGCTACGCGGCCACAGCAATCAGCCCTCGCCAGGCGAGGCGGCGCCATAGGTCGAGAAGAAGGCGGCGCGCGTCCCAAGCTCGCGGCGCAAAACCGGCACGTGCGACGGGCTCACCAGGAGCAGCAGCGCAACCTGCCCCGGCTGCAACTGGCGCTCCACACGGCTGAGCAGCGGCGCATCAAAGCCGAAGCGCGCCATTCCGGCGACCATACGCCCGATCAGCGCGCCGATCACGCCGCCCAGCAGCACGCCCGCCAGCAACGTGAGCGCGCCCGCTGCTTCGGCCGGATCGGGCGCGGCGCGCAGCAGGACCGTCAGCCCGCCGATCGCGACGCCGAGCATCGCGCCGGAAAAAACGCCCTCGCGCCGCGTGACGCTGTTGTTGATCGTCACGACCTCACCCTGTTCGTCCCGCGTGATCAGCGCGGCGCTGCCGATGTCGAGCACGTCTTCCAGCCCTGAAGCGAGCGCGCGATCAAACACGTCGATCAACGCGCGGTGAGTTTCGAAAATCGCCACCAGCGTCGTGCGGCGGCGAAAGGAAGTTTGCAACGTCCTGCGCTCCAGACAACCGCTTGATCAGACAGCCATGACACCTGTCACTATATGCCGAATCGCCAGGCCAAATCAACCCTGCCAGCGGGCGATTACCAGGCGTTTTACCACATCGCCCGGTAAGCCTGCCCTGGCGGGCCGGGCGGCATGGGAAGCTCCACGTAAAACGTGCTGCCCGGCAGATTGACCGGATCGTAACCAGGGCTTTCGACCCACAGGCGGCCGCCATGCGCCGTGACGATCCCGCGCGCGATCGCCAGCCCCAGGCCCAGCCCGCCGCCGCGAAACGCCGTTTTGCTGGTGGAGTGAAGCTGGGTGTCTCCGGCGGTGTAGAAGCGCTCGAAGATCGCTTCCTGATCCTCAGGCGCAATCCCGACGCCCGTATCGGCCACGCTGATCCGCAGCCGCTCGCCCTCTACTTTCGCGTGCAGAGTGATCGTCCCGCCGTCCGGCGTGTACTTGATCGCGTTGCCGAGGATGTTGCTGAAAGCCAGCTCCAGCAGCGCGGAGTCACCCATCATCCCGCGCGGCCACTCGTCCAGGTCGAATACCAGCTTCAGGCGGCGCTGCTGCGTCACCCGCTCGTAGCCAGCTATTACCGTTTCAATGATCGCGCGCAGGTTCGCCGGGCCGACCTTGAGATCGACCCGCCCCAGCGCGATCCGCGAGACGGTGATGATCTCCTCGACCACCAACTGCAGTCGCTCTACCGACGCGATCAGCCCTTCCAGCGCTGCGCCTGCCTCGGGATCGTTGGCGATTGCCTGCCGGAACACCGGCGCAGACTGGACTAACCGGCTGTAGCCGTAGACGGTCGTCAGAGGGGTGCGAAGCTCGTGCGCGGTAAGCTGGATGAAATCGTCCTTGATCGCGTCGATGCGTCGTAGCTCGCGGTTGCTGTCTTCCAGCTCGCGGACGGTCTTCTCCAGGCGGTCGATCAGCTCTCGCCCGACCGCCTGCCGGGCGCTATCCGCTGCTTCTTCCGAAACCGTGTCGCGCCTGCCCTGCAAATAGCTCGCGATGGTGTCGGGCAGGGCGCGCGCGTCGATCGGCTTGGTGAGATAACCGTCCACTCCGGCGATCAACGTTTTCTCGCGGTCCGCCTCGTCGCTGTAGGCGGTAATCGCCACAATCGGCACGTCCGCCAGACGCGGATCCGAGCGCAGCCGGATCGCAATCTCGCGACCGTTGAGGTCCGGCAGGTTGATGTCCGCGAGGATCAAATCCGGCTTGTGCTCGCGCGCCAGATCAATGCCCTGCAATGCGCGTGCGGCGACCAGCACCCGGTAACCGGCGCGCGCCAGAATACGCTCGACCATCACGCGGCTGTCGCCGTCATCTTCGATATAAAGGATCGTTCCCTGTGACATGCACCGCTGCCCTTGCGTGCCCAAAGCCATTCCACGGTGATTGTAGTCCGTTCCGCGATTCGACGCAGCGCCGGGAAAACGGGCCGCACGGCAGCGGCGCGAGATGAAGGCAGCCCGTTTGCGATCGCGCCGGACGGTCAGTGCGCCATCCGCGCCATTTCCCGGCACGAACCCGCGCAGCGACGGCACACGTCCGCGCAGGCCAGCATCTGCTGATCGCCGTTCGCCAGCCGCTCGCACTCAGCGGCGCAGCGCACGCAGGCGTCTGCACACACGCCGCAGGTCTGCGGGTGCAACGGAGACTGCATCAGCATGAAGTTCGCGCTTGTCTGGCAGATTTCCGCGCACGCCAGCAGCGTGGTGATATGCTCCCGCGCGGCGTGCTTGCCACCCATATCCA
>CBINGT010000059.1:0-11943 GCA_966250245.1 uncultured Anaerolineae bacterium | reverse complement strand
AACGACGTCGGGTCGCCGTTCGTGGAGATCACCAGCTTCGCCGCGTATGTGGGCGGCTCCCCGACCAATATGTGCGTCGGAGCGCGCCGCCTGGGCGTGAACTCCGCGCTGCTGACCGGTCTGGGCGAAGATCCGGTCGGAGACTTCATCCTGCACTTTCTGGAGCAGGAAAACGTCGAGACGCGTTTCATCGTCCGTAAGCCCGGCCACCGCACCAGCGCGGTGCTGCTGGGGATCGAGCCGCCGGACAAATTCCCCCTGGTTTACTACCGCGACAACTGCGCCGATATCGAGATCACAATCGATGATGTGCTCGCTTCGCCGGTGCAGGACGCGCAGGTCGTCCAGTTCGCGGGAACCAACTTCTCGAAGGACCCCAGCCGGAGCGCGACGATTTTCGCGGCAGAGCTGGCGAAGCTATCGGGCGCGAAGGTCGTGCTGGACATCGACTTCCGGCCGGACCAGTGGCACGACCCGCGCGCGTTCGGCGTGGCGATCCGCTCGGTGCTGCGGAATGTGGACGTGGTGATCGGCACGCAGGACGAGATCAACGCCGCCATGCTGACCGATCCTTCGCAGATGGTGCTGACGCACTCGCAGATATCCGACACGCGCGTGAAGGGCGACACGGACGCAGCGATCCGCCGCCTGTTGGAGTTGGGGCCCGAAGCGGTGATCGAGAAGCGCGGCGACGAGGGCGCGCGTATCCACCTACGCGACGGACAGGCGATCGACGCGCCGGGCTTCCCGGTCGAGGTGTACAACATCCTCGGCGCGGGGGATGCGTTCGGCGCGGGATTCCTGTACGGCTATATCAAGGGGTGGGACTGGTATCGCGCGGCGCGGCTCGGCAACGCCTGCGGCGCGATCGTCGTCACCAAGCACGGGTGCGCCAACTTCATGCCAACGCTGGACGAGGTAATGGCGTTTGTCGAAGGGTACGGCGGGCTGGATTAAGGGAAGACGTCATGCAATACACGGCAGAGACGATGCTGATTCGCTCGCGAGATACCGGCGGCACAGGCGTGTTCGCCGAGGTGCTGGCGGAGCAGGCGGGCTGGGAATACCTCAACATGCAGGCGCGGCGGCTCAACCGGGGAGAGCGCTGGTCGCACAACACCAGTGAGTACGAATACGCGCATGTGATCCTCGGTGGGCGCTGCACGATCCGCACCAGCCGGGGCGAGTTCGCAAACATCGGGCGGCGGCCGGACGTGTTCAGTGGCATGCCCTATGCGCTCTATCTGCCGCCCCGCACGGATTTCGAGCTCGAGGCGCTGACGGATGGCTTCGAGGTGGCGACGTGCTGGGTGCCGACCGACGAGGATCACCCGGCGCGGCTTGTGACCCCGGAAGACAGCGAAATAGAGTTGCGTGGCGGAGCGAACGCTTCGCGCCAGATCAACAGCATCATACCGCCCGGCTTCGACTGCCACCGCATCGTGGCGGTTGAGGTCTACACGCCGAGCGGCAACTGGTCGAGCTATCCGCCGCATAAGCACGACGTCCACCGCGAAGACGAGCAGGGCAACGTGCTCGAAGCGGACCTTGAAGAAATCTACTTCTACAAGATCGACCGGCCGGGCGGGTACGCCTATCAGCGGGTCTACAACGACGACCGCAGCATCGACGGGCTGATGCTCGCGCAACAGCATGATATTGTGCTGGTGCCGGAAGGGTATCATCCGGTCGTCAGCGCGCCCGGTTATACGACGTACTATCTGAACTTTCTGGCCGGTTCCGCCCAGTCGCTCGCCAACAGCGACGACCCCGATTACGCGTGGGTCAAGGGGACGTGGACGTTCCTCGATCCCCGGCTGCCGGTGGTCGATCACGGGATGGAGCCGCGCCGCGAGCGCGAAGCGAGGTAAGCCATGGCGACAAAACGACTCACGATGGCGCAGGCGCTAATCGAATTCCTGCAAAACCAGTACGTCGAGCGGGACGGGCGCGAAAACCCGTTCTTCGCCGGATGCTGGGGCATCTTCGGGCATGGTAACGTCGCAGGCATCGGGCAGGCGCTCCAGCAGTATGCGGATACGTTCCGCTACTATCAGACGCGCAACGAGCAGGCGATGGTCCACACCGCCGCCGCGTACGCGAAGATGAAGAACCGTCTGCAAACCTTCGCCTGCACGACCTCGATCGGCCCTGGCGCGACCAATATGATCACCGCCGCCGCTGGCGCGACGATTAACCGCCTGCCGGTGTTGCTGCTTCCCGGCGACATCTTCGCCGAGCGGCTTCAGGCGCCCGTGCTCCAGCAACTTGAGTCGGAGCACTCGCAGGATATTTCGGTCAACGACTGCTTCAAGCCAATCTCGCGCTACTGGGACCGGATCAACCGGCCGGAGCAGTTGATCACCGCGCTGCCCGAGGCGATGCGCGTGCTGACCTCGCCCGCCGAAACCGGCGCGGTGACGCTCGCGCTGCCGCAGGACGTCCAGACCTGGGCCTACGATTACCCGGTTGAGTTGTTCGAGCGCCGCGTGTGGCACATCCCGCGCAACCGGCCGGACGTCAGGGCGCTGCGTCGCGCAGCGGAGTGGATCCGCCAGAGCCGCCAGCCGTTGATCGTCGCGGGCGGCGGCGTGCTGTACAGCGAGGCGACCGACATCCTGCGCCAGTTTGTCGAGCGGACGGGGATCCCTGTGGCCGAGACGCAGGCGGGCAAGGGGTCGATGCCCTATGACCATCCTGGCGCACTGGGCGCGATTGGCTCCACCGGCACCGAGGGCGCGAACATCCTGGCGCGCGAGGCGGACCTCGTGATCGGCATCGGCACGCGATACAGCGACTTCACGACTGCCTCGAAGACAGCCTTCCAGCACCCGGACGTGCGCTTCATCAACATCAACGTGGCGGAGTTCGACGCGTACAAGCACAGCGCGATCCCGCTGGTGGGCGACGCGCGCGCCACGCTCGAAGAATTGCTTCCGCTGCTGGAAGGGTGGCAGGTCAGCCCAGCGTATCGCGCGCGGGCGGCGGAGTATAACCGTAAGTGGGACGCCGAGGTGGAGCGCATTTACAACCTGGAACACGGCCCGCTGATCAGCCAGGGCGAGGTGATCGGCGTGGTGAACAAGCTGTCGCAGCCGCAGGACGTGGTGCTGTGCGCGGCGGGTAGCTTGCCGGGCGACCTGCACAAGCTCTGGCGCACGCGCGATCCGAAGGGCTATCACCTCGAGTACGGCTATTCGTGCATGGGCTATGAGATCCCCGGTGGGATCGGCGTCAAGCTCGCCGCACCGGAGCGCGAGGTCTACGTGATGATGGGCGACGGCACGTACCTGATGATGCCGAGCGAGATCGTCACTGCCGTGCAAGAGCGCATCAAGATCACGATCATCGTGCTCGACAACCACGGCTTCGCCAGCATCGGCGGGCTGTCCCGCAGCCTGGGCAGCGAGGGATTCGGCACCCGCTATCGCTATCGCACCGAGGACGGGGACTTCAAAGGTGACGTGCTGCCGATCGATTTCGCGGCCAACGCCGCCAGCCTGGGCGCCTATGTGATGCGCGCGAATACGCGCGACGAGCTGGCCGATGCGCTGTTGAAAGCGCGCGAGTACCAGGATGGGCCGGTCTGCATCGTGGTCGAGACGGATCGCGACCAGAGCGTGCCGGACTACGAAAGCTGGTGGGAAGTGGCGGTTGCGGAAGTGTCGGAGATCGAGTCGGTCCGCGAGGCGCGCGCCAAGCTCGAAGAGGCGAAGTCGCGCCAGCGTCACTATTTGTAGAGTGGGTTAGCAGTGAGCGGTTCGCGATGTGCTCAAAAGCAAATCGCGACAGCAAACTGATGTTTCGCTAGACCGGTTGTAAAACCGGAGATGTGCGGAGTTCCGCGGAGATCTTTCTATGGAGTACAAGTTTAAGGTTGCAAATGCACCCTGCTCATGGGGCGTCCTGGAATTCGACCTCGAAGGTGAGGCGGCCGGGTACGAGCAGGTGCTAGACGAGATCGCCGAAACGGGCTACACCGGCACGGAGCTCGGCGATTGGGGCTTTATGCCGACCGACCCCGCCGAACTGCGGGCGGAGCTGGACAAGCGCGGGCTGACGTTGCTGGCTGCGTTTGTGCCCGTTTCGCTGGCAGACGCGAGCGCGCACGCCGCGGGCGAGGAAGTCGCCGTGCGGACCGCGCGCCTGATGGCCGACGCGCAGGGGCCGGAGTGCTACATTGTTCTGTCAGACAACAATGGGACGGTCCCGGTGCGCACGCAGAACGCCGGGCGCATCACGCCGGAGATGGGGCTGACCGACGCGCAGTGGCAGGTCTTCGCCGACGGCGCGAACCGCATCGCGCGCGCGGTCAAAGAGCAGACCGGGCTGCGGACGGTGTTCCACCATCACTGCGGCGGCTACATCGAGACTCCGGCGGAAGTCGCGAAGCTGATGGCGCTGACCGATCCGTCCGTGCTGGGGCTGGTGCTCGACACCGGGCACTACATGTTCGGCGGCGGCGATCCGCTGGAGCCGCTGCGCCTCTGGCCGGAGCGCATCTGGCACATCCACTTCAAGGACTTCGACCCGGACGTGGCCGAGCGCGCCAAAGCCGAAGGGTGGGACTACTTCGGCGCGGTGCAACATGGCGTCTTCTGCGAACTGGGGAAGGGCGCGGTCGATTTTCCGGCGGTGCTGGCTCGGATGGGCGAGATCGGCTACGACGGCTGGATCGTCGTGGAGCAGGACGTCCTGCCGTCGATGGGCTCGCCGAAGGAAAGCGCGCGCCGCAACCGGGAATATCTGCGCAGTATTGGTATTTAGCCCTGAGGGGCGCTATCTAGAATTAGTGAGGCTGCAATGACAGTCAACATCGGAGTCATCGGCGCAGGACGGATCGGTAAGGTCCACGCCGAAAACCTGGTCTATCGTATTCCCGAAGCGCGCGTGCTGGCTGTGGCGGACGTGCGGCTTGATGCGGCGCAATCCCTGGCGCAGACGCTCAACATCCCGCAGGCGACCGCCGACTACCGTGAGGTGCTGGCGAATCCGGACGTGGATGCCGTGCTGGTCTGCTCCTCGACCGACACCCACAGCGAGATCATCGAGGCGGCGGCCAACGCGGGCAAGCACATCTTCGCCGAGAAGCCGATCGATCTCGATCTGGCGGTCATAGACCGGGTGCTGGCGGCGGTGGAGAAGGCGGGCGTGAAGTTCTTCGTGGGCTTCAACCGGCGCTTCGACCCGACCTACGCCCGCGTGCGCGAGGCGATCCAGAGCGGTGAGCTGGGCGACGTGCATCTGATCCACGTCATCAGCCGGGACCCCGCGCCGCCGCCCATCGAGTACGTCAAAGTGTCCGGCGGCATCTTCATGGACATGATGATCCACGACTTCGACATGATCCGCTTCCTGGTCGGCAGCGAGGTCGAGGAAGTCTACACGCGCGCCGCCGTGCGGATCGATCCGCGCATCGGCGAGGCGGGTGACGTAGACACCGCGGTCGTGATGCTGACGTTCGCCAACGGCGCGATCGGCACTATTGACAACAGCCGTCAGGCTGTATATGGATATGATCAGCGCGTCGAAGTGCTGGGCAGCAAGGGCGCGGCGTCGTCCGGCAACGTCTTCCCGAACCAGGTGACGTTCAGCACGGCGACGAACATCTGCCGCGATTTGCCGCTCAACTTCTTCATGGACCGCTATACTGAGAGCTACGAGCGTGAGATGCGCGCCTTCATCAAGTCGATCGTCGACGACACGCCGACTCCGGTCGGCCCGGCCGACGGGCGCATCCCGGTCGTGATGGCGCTGGCGGCGAAGAAGTCGCTGCTTGAGGGGCGCCCGGTCAGGCTGAGCGAAATTTAGGCGCCCGCGCGGCGCACCGGATGGTTGTACGGCCCGTGCGTCCGGCTTACGGGGTCGGACGCACGGGATAGTGCAAAGACTTTAGTGAAAAGGAGCTTGTCGCATGAGAGCACGTCGTATTCTCCCCGTAATGTTGGTTGTTGCGTTAGTGCTGTCACTGGTGCCTTTGACCACGGCGCTCGCGCAGGATTCGGTGACGATCCGGATCCGCTGCAAGTCCACTCCCCCCACTGAAGACTGGCGTTGCAACAACTTCGCCGAGGTCGAGGAAGAGGTCGAGGCGGAGCTGGGCATCGACATCAACCTGGAGCTGATCCAGGACAACGCCGACTGGGGCCCCTACAAGCAGGACTTCCAGCTCGCGGCGGAAGCTGGCGAGGCAGTGGACATCATCCTGTCTGGCCATGAGGACATCGGCGCGTGGGCCGCGGCCGGGTTCATCATCCCGCTCGACGACCTGATCGCGCAGCATGAGGAATTCGAGGACGTCGTCCCGAGCCTGTGGGAATCGATGAAGTTCTCTGACGGCCAGATCTACGGCGTCCCGCAGGATGCTGAGGCGCGCCCGCTGTTCTTCAGTAAGATTCTGCTCGCTGACTTGGGCTGGAGCGAGGAAGAGATCGAGTCGCTGCCCGAGCGGATCGCCAGCGGTGAGTTCACGATGGCCGATGTGTTCGACGTGGCCGAGCAGGCGGTCGAAGAGGGCGTGGTCGACGAAGGCTACGGCTTCTGGCACCGTCCGGTCAACGGCGGCGACTTCCTGTACTTCTATGCCGGAATGGGCGGCGAAGTTCTGAACGAAGAGGGCAACCTGGTCTTCGATCAGGCGGCCGGCCTGCGGGTCTTCGAGATGCTTCAGGAAGCGCGCGACCGTGGCATTATGAACGGCTCGCACCTGGGCATCGAGTGGCCGGACTGGCACACGACCGTCGCCCCGGCGGAGCAGGTTCTGTTCGCGCTGGGTGGCACCTGGTTCTGGGGTGACTGGGCGGTCAACTACGTCGCGGACCGTGGCGGCGAAGACTACCTGTGGGAAAACATGGGCTTCGCGCTGGTTCCCGCGATGGACAGCGGCGAGCCGATCACCGTGACGCACCCGCTGGGCTACATGATCAGCTCCAGCAGCGAGCACCCCGACGTGGCGATTGCGCTGATCGCGGCGATCACCACGCCCGAGGCGAACAACCGTCACGCGATCGGCAGCGCTCACCTGGGTATCCTCAACACGCAGCTTGAGTCTGAGGAATACAAGGCGAGCGAGTTCCTGGCGCGGGCGCATCCGATGCTCGAGTACGCCAAGTTCCTGCCGAATCACCCGAACTGGGGCGCCTGGTCTGAGGCGTTCTGGACCGGGATCGAAGCGGTGGAAAGTGGCGAACTGGACGCTCAGGCCGCGCTGGACGTGGTAGTCGATCGTCTCCAGAACGAAGTCCAAGGGATCGAGATCCGCTAAATGCGTCGGGCGGATCGCTCCTACGAGTGACGCAAGCCGGGCCGGGAGCCGCGCGCTCCCGGCCTTTTCCCCTTGAAAGCGGCTGCGCGAGCGATCGCGCAGTACGGCGGCGCCGCTACGGTTGCTGCTACGGATAGGAGTGTGACCCGTTTATGGCAGCCCCACAATCCGCCTTACAGACCCCTCTCGCCGCTGAGGGCAGCCTGGCCGCACCCGCACGGAGCCGTCGCCAGACGCTGCGCGCGCAGCTCACGGCTTACGGTTTCCTGGCTCCCGCCGGGTGTCTGGTGATCCTGTTCTTCTTCATCCCGATGCTGTTGATCCTGTTCCTGAGCATCACCAACCTTTCGACGACCAATTTCACGACCGACGTCGTCGGGATGTTGCGCTCGGACATTGACCTCGACCTGGGATCGTTCAGCATAGTGGTCGATGAGCCAAAATACATCGTCGGCCTCGCCAACTTCGAGCGGATGTTTGCCGACGAATTCGCGCCGAAAATCTTGTTCAACACGCTCTTTTACGTGTTCTGCACGCTGATATTCTTTAATGTTGGTCTGGCGCTGGTGATCTCGCTGCTGACAGCGCATATCAATCGGCGGGCGGGGTTCTTCTTCCGCGCGCTGTGGATCCTGCCGCGTATTACGTCTCCGGCGGTGTACGTGATGATGTGGCGGCGCATTATCGCAGTCGCGCCGTTCGGGATCATCAACCAGTTTAACCAGGCGCTTGGCCGCCCCGAGGTGAACTACTATCAGGATGACCCCTGGGTGTTTGTCATCCTGGTGAACGGGTTTATCGGCGCGTCGTTCGGGATGATCATCTTTACGTCCGCCATCGAGTCGATTCCCAAAGACCTGCTGAACGCCTCGCTCGTGGACGGCTCATCCGTTTTCCAGCGCATTCGCTATGTGATCCTGCCGCTGTTGCGCTGGCCGCTGCTGTTCGTGGTGACCTACCAGACGCTGTCGCTGCTGACGTCGTTCGAGTACATCCTGCTGCTCACCGGCGGCGGGCCCGGCCTGTACCAGACCGAGGTGTGGTCGCTGACCGCTTATAACCGCGCGCTGAACACCTATTTTGCCAACGCACAATGGGGCTATGGCTCGGCGTTCGCGGTGGTGCTGGTCGCGATCGGCGTGATAATGGCGATCCTCTATATGCGCGTGTTCCGCTTCAACGAGCTTGTCGCCGAGCCTAAGATCGAGGTGCTGTGATGACTGCGCGGCTGCTTTCCCACAAACACGAGGCGATTTCGTCGGAAGCCGAGACGTTTGAGCGGATCAGCACGGGCGAGCTGGTGTTCCAGGCGGTCTTCAGCGCGCTGGTCACGGTGATGGTCCTCGAAGTTGGCGTGATCGTGTTCCGCGTGCTGGAGCCTTTGATCCACAGCGCGCCGCGACTGTTCGGCTCGACGACGACCGTCGATGAGACGTTTACGCGCGCTATCGGCAACCTGCTGATGTTGATCGCCCCGTTCGCGGCGTATGCCGTGGCCGGTATCAAGATGAAACCGCTGGCGCAGTACAATCGCCTGCGTGCGATCGGGGCTGCGTTGCTGGCCGGGGCGCTGGTGTACGTGCTGGTGACGATGGGCCAGTTTGTATTTCAGATCGGCCCGTTTACCGAGCGGCCCTCGCTGCAAATGTCGATGGTCCAGACGGATGAGGGCATCCTGGTCGAAGAGGTAATCGCGGGCGGCACGGCCGACGATGCAGGGATCAAGGCAGGCGACCTGATCACCGGAATCCGCCGCGCCGAGGTGACGCTCTCTGAGCTGACGACGGCGGTTAACCACTCGAAGGCGGGCGACGTGATCCGCCTGCGAGTGGTGCGTGACGGCGAAGAGGACCAGATCCCGGTCGAAGTCTCGACGGCGATGGAGATCAGCCTGATCCCGCTGGTGGTCGGGTTGCTGGTGGCGCTGGCAGTGGCAGTCATCGCGGTGTTCTGGCCGGGCGGGTGGACGCCTTATGCGCTGCTGATTCTGATCATGCTGCCGCTGGTGCTCGGCTATGTGTGGCTGTTGGTTGCGACGTTCTCGTTCCGCACGGAAGGGATTATGCCGGTTAACGCCGAGGGTAACTTCGGTGGGTGGACGTTGCGCAACTGGGAGTTTCTGACGCGCGAGCCGACCGGCTCTAACCCGAGCATCTGGACGATTACGCTCAATACGGCGGTGATCGCCGTGTCGATGATGGCGATCGTGCTGCTCGTGTCGTCGATGGCCGGATATGCGCTGTCTCGCATGAACTTCGTGGGGCGCAAGACGTTCCTCTCGCTGACGCTGATCCTGCACGGTTTCCCGGCGGTCACGCTCTTGATCGCGATCTTCTTCGTGCTGCGCAACATCGGCACGATCCCTGTGATCGGGGACTACTTTGGCTACAACACGCGCGGCGGTATCGCGCTGGTGATGGTCGCGTTCGAGCTACCGCTCGGCGTGTGGCTGATGAAGGGCTTTTTCGACGGCATCCCCTGGGATATCGAGCGATCGGCGCTGATCGACGGCGCATCCCGCTGGCGGACGTTCTGGGAGATTTTGCTCCCGCAGATCCGGCCAGGGCTGCTGGCGCTTGGTATCTTCGCCTTCATTTCGGGATGGGGCGCCTACCTGATCCCGCAGACGTACAGCATCGGCACCAAGACCGCAACGCTGTCCGTGTACATCAACCAACTGACTTCGGACACGGCGCCGGTGAACTGGAACGAGATCGCCGCCGTGGGCCTCTTCCAGATGCTGCCGGTGTTCGTCATCTTCATCTTCGCACAGGAATATCTGTTGAATATTTACGCGGGCGGCACGAAAGGCAGCTCGTAAAGGGGTAGCAACAGATGCGCATCGCGCTTGAACACTTGACCAAGAAGTTCGGCAATGTTGTCGGTGTGGACGACATCAGCCTCGATATTCAGGACGGAGAGTTCGTGGCGTTCCTCGGACCGTCTGGCTGCGGCAAGACCACTACGCTCTTGATGGTCGCGGGCATCTACCGGCCAACGGCGGGCATTATCCGCTTCGGGGATCGCATCGTGAACCAGATGGCGCCCAAAGACCGCAACATTGGGATGGTCTTCCAGAGCTATGCGCTCTATCCGCACATGACGGTCTTCGGGAACATCGCGTATCCGCTGAAGCTGCAAAAGGTCCCGAAACAGGAGCAAATCGCGCGGGTGCAGGCCGTCGCGGATAAGATGGGCATTGGCGACCTGCTCGACCGGCGGCCGGGGCAGCTTTCCGGCGGCCAGCAACAACGTGTCGCGCTGGGGCGCGCGCTGGTTAAACAGCCGGACGTGTTGCTGTTTGACGAGCCGCTGAGCAACCTCGACGCGCGGCTGCGTCTGGTGATGCGCGCCGAGATCAAGCATCTGCAGAAGGAACTGGGCATCACCGCGATCTACGTCACGCACGACCAGGTCGAGGCGATGACGATGGCCGACCGCATCGCCGTGATGCAGAACGGGAAGCTGCAAGCGTTCGACACGCCCGACGACCTCTATGACCGTCCAAAAACGCAGTTTATCGCGGGCTTTGTCGGCAACCCGCCGATGAACTTCGTGGACGTCGAGATCGAAACGCACGGCGCCGAATATTACGCCTGCAATCATGCGCTGCGGGTCGCGCTGCCGAAGGATCGAGGCGAACGCGCCGCCGCGCATACCGGCCGCGTGGTGATGGGGATTCGCCCGGAAGATATCACGGTCGACCCGGATGGCGAGGTGCGCGGGCAGGTGTTCGTGGTCGAACCGCTAGGGCGCGACGACCTGATCGACGTGGAGCTGGACGCGCACACGCGGCTGCACGTGCTGGCCGATCCGAAGTTGAAGCTCCGCGCCGGAGACACGATCGGGCTGCGGCTCGACACGCAGAAGGTCCAGTTTTTTGACGCACAGACGCAGCAATCGCTGCTCTGGACGTGAAAGCAAGCGGTTAGCGATGAGCGATTAGCGGTTCGCGAAATAATCGGGTTCCGCGCTAAGCGTCTGCACCCACCAGGCGACGCGGCGCGGGATCCATTCGTAGAGGCGCGGCCAGGCGATCAGGTGACTCTCGCAGATTTGAAACGTCTGCGTGAACTCAAAGCTGGGCGTAAACGCCGACCGCGCGAGGTGTGCTTGCACGGCGAGGTCCGCCGCCGGGGATTTATCGTGAATATGCGTCTCGAACAGTGGCGTGATCCACACACCCCCCTGGCCGGGCCTCGCGCACTCGTTGCAGGTTTCGGCGCGGCGCGTCTCGAACCACGCCGCGTCCGGCGCAAACGCGTGCTTCCCTGGCTCAGACAGCAACTGCACATGCCCGTCGCGCATAGGGATCGTGCGCTTTTCACGCATCACGTGATAGCCACCGTGCCAGCTTGCCTCAGCCTCGATCACATTTTCCGCCGCATCGAGATACACCCAAGCGTGTTCCAATTCATAGAGGTGGCCGATATCCCAGTCCCACCAGATCGCGTACTCGACTACCGTCGTAACGCCGGTCCGGTCGGGGCCGTTCAGCGTGATCTGGCGCGGGAACGAGGGCGACGGGCCATCGGCGCGGAAGACGGTGTATCCCACCGCTTGCGGCAAAAACGGCTCGTATGTATCAAACATCAAGAGAGGAGCGGCGCGCGCGGCGAGGGAACGGTCCTCGCCACTGGGTTCAGCAGTCAGCAAGTGGTCAACCGTTGGCTCAGTGA
>CBINGT010000058.1:0-12055 GCA_966250245.1 uncultured Anaerolineae bacterium | reverse complement strand
ACAGACCTGCTCGAAGCGCTGGCCCAGGAAGCTGAGCGCGAGAAGCTGCCGGGGCGGATCCTGCCGCTCACGGCTGACGTGACCGATCCCGCCGCCATGCAGCGAGCCGTCGCGCTGGCGCTGGCCGAGTTCAACCGGCTGGATGTGCTGGTCGCCGGAGCGGGCGTGGGGCATCGCGGGGCGCTGGCAGATGCGGCGTGGCGCGACCTCGAAACTGTCTTGCGCACGAACATGGACGGCGTGCTGCACAGCATCCGCGCGGCGGTCCCGGCGATGCGCGCCAGCGGCGGTGGGCAGATCGTCTTGCTGTCGTCCGTTCTTGGCCCGGTCCCCGCGCCCTACGCCGCCGCGTACAGTGCCAGCAAGGCCGCGCTTGAGGCGCTGGCGCGATCTTTGCGCGGGGAGCTGCACGCCGACAGGATCCATGTGACGGTGTTGCGGATCGGGCAGACGGACACCGAATTTGCGGAGAAGCGGCTCGGCCAGCCCGGCCGCGTGGCGACCCGCTGGCCCACAATGCACCCGGAGCAGGTCGCGGGCGCGATCGGTCGCGCGCTGGAGCGGAATCCGCGCGTGCTGTCGGTGCGCTGGATCGACAGCGCGTTCATCTGGCTGGGGCAGCGCTTCCCCGCGCTGATGGATCGCATCCTGCGCCGCATCTACGATTGAGGGATCGGACCGCCAATCGTAGACCATTTTCGGCCAAACATGGGTTAAAATAGGGCTATACCGTGCGGTGTCTGCGGAAAGGGGAGCGCGCGATGACACACGTTCGGCTCAAGCCACGTGTCCCGCAGCGGGGTAGCACGCACCTGGCCGATGGCGTCGTCATTGAAACGCTGGACGGCGGCGAGCTGGTGACGTTCACGTTCACCAACCTGGATGTGACGACGGTAGACCACGCGATCGAAGCGCTGGGCGATCTCATGCGCCGCCGGGATGAGGCGGGCCGTCCGCTGCGCGTGCTGCTCGACCTGCGCCAGCCGGATCTGGTCCTGACGCCCTACGCTCGCGAGCAGGCTGCATCGTTCACCCGTATGCGGCCACGGCTGCGCGGCCGGGTCGCGCTGCTGGTGCAGCCCGGCACGTCGATCGCGCACCGCATCGACCGAGTGCTGCGGTCCGAGCTGTACCACTATCGCGAGCGCAGCCTGTTCTTCGATCGTGAGCAGGCGCTGGCGTGGCTGCGTGAGACGCCGGAGCAGCGACCGCTCGGCTAAGGGCTGTTAGGGTCCTGCGGGCTTGGATCGCAGGGAACCAGGCTGCCGGTTCCCGGTGGCGTAGCATGCATCGCGCCCGTGTAAGCTCCCAGGCCCATCTCTCGCCGGCTTCCGCCCGGCACCGCACACGCACTTGTGCGACAATCACACTTGCAGTTCCATTCTTCCGGCGGCTGCGCCCGCTTATGAGGAGGCATTCATAGTATGTCGGGGTTTCGCCTGCCCGATGATGCCAGTATTGGCGCCGTGCATATGCGCGTCTCGGACCTGACGACCGCGCTCGAGTTCTACGGGCGGACGCTTGGCTTTAACCAGATCGTGCGCCGCAACAACACGGTCTATCTTTCGGCGCGCCAGGATCGCCCCTATCACATCATTCTGACCGAGGTGGTCGGCGCACGCCCCAAACCGCCGCGTACGACCGGCCTGTACCACATCGCGATCCGCCTACCAGACCGTCCGGCGCTGGCGCGCACGCTTAAGCGGCTGATGGTGGCACGCTGGCCCTTGCAAGGCGCCGCCGATCACAAGGTCAGCGAGGCGATCTACTTTGCGGATCCAGACGGCAGCGGCATTGAAATCTACTGCGATCGCCCGCGCGAGGAGTGGACGTGGGCCAACGGGCAGGTCGCCATGACGACCGAGCCGCTGGACGTCGCCGCGCTGCTCGACACGATCCACGAAGAAGAGGACGTTCCGGCGACGATCGACCCCGGCGCCGACATCGGCCACGTACACCTGCACGTCAGCGATCTGGCGCAGGCGGAGACGTTCTACGGCGACCTGCTCGGCTTCGACGTGACGCTGCGCGGCTATCCGGGCGCGCTGTTCATGTCTGCGGGCGGCTATCACCACCATATCGGGCTGAATATCTGGGCGGGGCGGGGCGCGCCGCCACCTCCCTCGGACGCGGCCGGGCTGATCGCGTTCTCGCTGCGCGTGCCTGATCGCGAGGTGTGGCAGACGCTCATCGACCGGCTGACCGAGGCAGGTTATCGCCCGCAGCCCCAACGCGCGGACGATAGCGCGGTCGCATCGCTCGTCCACGATCCGGACGGCAATGGCGTGTTGTTGGTCAGCGGTTAGCAGCTAGCGGTTAGCGATTAGCCAAAGCTAAGCGCTCTATCGAACCTAATACGCGTCTTGCGTTGGCTCGCGGAACCTCACCCCTGGCCCCTCTCCACGCGTGGAGAGGGGAAAAGGGGGCGGGGGTTAAGGGGTGAGGTTTCCTCAGCAAGCGCTCCACCTCACTCGCCCTGCGGGAACGGCTCGATTCGCACGTTGTCCGCGCCCAACATCTTGCGCGCGACCTCCAGGCTATCCTCGGTAATCTCGATCGGAAACTTCGGATAGTCGAGCCGCGCGGCCGGTGCGTTGCCCCCCTCGACAATGAAGCAGAAGCGGTCGTGGCCGGGGTACTGGATCAGGTAAGCGTGCAGCTTCTTGAGCCGCTCGCGATCGCGCACCGGATCCGGGCCGCGATGGAAGGTCAGCACCAGCAACTGCTCGGGTGGCAGCGGGCCGTTGGACGGCTCCTCGCGGCGCGGTGGGGTCCGTCGCGGGCGGCGCTCGTGCGGGGCGAACGTCTCACCTGACGCCGGACCGTCCCATGCGCGGGCGGCGGGCGCAGGCGGCGGAGCCAATCGACCGGACGCGTCGATGCGCGGCGGCTCGGCGTGGTTCCGCTCGTCCTCAGGTGGTGTAACGAGATAGCCCGTATCTTCGTCATACTCGTACGCGGGCGGGGCGCTGAAGCTGGCGCCGTAGTCTTCGTCAGCGTAGAGCCACACCGGTTCCTCGCGGTCGGTCACCAGGCTGCCATTGCGCGGAACCTTTGTCCCGTTGTCGTTTACGGCTGGCTCCGGCGCTCTCGGCGCGGGAGCGGGCGGCGGGGCCGATCGGGCGACCACTTCCCCGGCGCGTTCCTGTTCCTCGGCTTCCGGATCGGCATCCTCGTCGGAGTCGATCCATGTGGGCGCGAAAGCGGGCAGCACCGGGCCGCTGTCGGCGGGCGTGACGACCTCAAAGTTCTGCGTCACTGTGTCGACGATGATCTGCACGTCCCCGCGTGAGGTGTCCGCTTTGCCGCGCACGATCAGCACTTTGTCGACGGCGATCATCTCACGGAACTGCGTCCATGTGCGCGGGAACATGACCGCGTTGATCATGCCGGTGATGTCCTCGATGGTCAGGATCGCCATCGCGTCACCCTTCTTGGTGATCAGGTGACGCACGTCGGACACCAGCCCGGCGATCGTGACGGGGTGACCGTTCACCTGCTCGCCTGCTTCGGCAAGCTCCATGCTGGTGTGCGTGATGACGTGCTGAAGCTGGCTCATCACGGCGCGCAGTGGATGATCGGTCACGTACAGGCCGACGAGCTCCTTTTCCCAGCGCAGCATATCGCGCTTGTCCGTCGGTTCGACGTTCGTGAGGTTGTTGAGCACGCTGTCGGTCACGGAATAGTCCACGCCGGTCGCGTCGCCGAACAGGCTGATCTGCCCGGTATCCGCCGCTTTGTGGTGCTCCGCCGAGATGGTCAGCATGCGTTCGATCGCAGCCAACAACACGGGGCGCTCGGCGAAGCGGTCGAACGCGCCGACCTTGATCATCGACTCTAGCGCGCGCTTTTGCACGATGCGCAGGTCCACCCGGCGGCAGAACTCGTCGATATCGGTGAACGGGCCGCCTTCCTCGCGCACGGCGAGGATGTGCTCCAGCGGGCCTACGCCGACGTTCTTGATCGCGCCGAGGCCGAAGCGGATCGCGCGCGATCCGTCCGGCTGTTCCTCGATGCTGAAGTCAAGCTGGCTGGTGTTGATATCTGGCGGCAGAACCTTGATGCCCATGCGCTCGCAGTCGGCGGCGAACAGGCTGACCTTGGCCGAGTCGTCGCGGTGGACGGACATCAGCGCCGCCATGTACTCGTGCGGATAGTGGCATTTAAGGAACGCTGTCTGGCATGTTAATACAGCATAGTCAGCACTGTGACTTTTGTTAAAACCATACCGCGCGAAGAACTCGATGTCGTCAAAGATGCGGTTGGCGGTGTCGGGATCGACGCCGTACTGCGGACCGCGCTCTACGAAGATTGCGCGGTGCTCTAGCAGCGCCTCTTTCTTCTTCTTCGACACGGCGCGGCGCATCAGGTCCGCCTCGCCGAGCGAATAGCCGAACAACTCCGCGCCGATCTGCATGATCTGCTCCTGGTAGACGATGATGCCGTACGTCTCTTCCAGGATCGGCTTGAGCTTGGGGTGCTTGTATTCGACCGGCTCCAGCCCGTGCAGGCGGCGGTTATAGGTGGGGATGTAATCCATCGGGCCGGGGCGGTAGAGCGAAATGCCCGCGACGATGTGCTCGAAACGCTGTGGGCGCATGTCGGTCAGCATCCGCCGCATACCCTGCGATTCAAGCTGGAACACGCCGATCGTCTCACCGCGCCCCATCATCTCGAATGTTTCCTGGACCATGCGCGCCTGCTCGGGATCGTCCGGATCGGCGCGATAGGGGATGTTCGAGAGGTCGTAGTGCACGCCGTGATAGCGCTCGATGAGCTCGCACGCGATCCGCATGATCGTCAGCGTGGACAGGCCGAGGAAGTCCACCTTCAGCAGCCCGATCGACTCGCAGGTTTCCATCGGGAACTGCGTCACCATCTTGACCGGCGTGTCTTCGGCGGAGCCTTTGGTCGGGCGGTGAAGCGGGATGTATTCCCACAGCGGCTTATCCGCGACGATCACCCCGGCGGCGTGGGTGCTGGCGTGGCGCGTGATGCCTTCCAGCGGGCGCGCCTCGTCGATCAGCTTGCGTACAGCCGGGTCGCTTTCGTACAGCGCTTTGAGTTCGGGCAGAGCGCGCTCGGGGTCGTCGCTCAGCGCGTCGTCAAACTTGACCGGCTTGGCGCCGCTCGGGATCAGCGCGGCGATGCGGTTGACCTCAGACTGCGGATAGTTCAGCACGCGCCCTACGTCGCGGATCGCGGCCTTGCTGCCCATCGTTCCGAAGGTGATGATCGCAGCGACCTTGTCTTCGCCGTATTTGCGCGCGCAATACTCGATCATCTCGGCGCGGCGATCTTCGGGGAAGTCGAGGTCGATGTCCGGCATGGTCTGGCGGCCAGGGTTGAGGAACCGCTCGAACAGCAGGCTGTTGCTCAGCGGGTCGATGTTCGTGATGCCGAGCGAGTAGGCCGCGACGCTGCCCGCGCCGGAGCCGCGCACGTTCCACCAGATGTCCGCGTGCCGGGCGAACTCGCACAGGTCCCACACGATCAGGAAATACGTGTCGAAACCCATGTTGTGGATCGTGGCGAGCTCGAAGTCGAGCCGCTTGCGGATCTCCGGGTCGTCCGCGCGGCTGCCATAGCGCCAGCGCAGCCCGCGCTCGCAGAGGTGGCGCAGGTACGTCTCGGGCGTGAAGCCATCCGGCACCGGGAAAAGCGGCAGATGATAGCCGTCCGACTCCAGGCTGACGTCGCACATCTCGGCGATCAGGCGCGTGTTGGTCAGCGCTTCGGGCACGTCCGCGAATAGCCGCCACATCTCTTCGGGCGTGCGCAGGTGAAAGCTGCGGCTGCTGAAGCGCATCCGGTTCGGATCGCTTTTCAGGCTGCCGGTCTGGATGCAAAGCAGCGTGTCGTGCGCGTTGTAGTCCTCATCGAGCACGTAATGCACGTCATTGGTGGCGACCAGCGGCACGCGCGCGTAATCCTGATTGGCGAGCAGCCACTTGTTGAGCCGGTGAAGCTCCTCGATGTTGTGGTGCTGAAGCTCCAGAAAGAAATTCTCCGGCCCGAACACGTCCCGGTACCAGCCGATCTGCCGCAGCGCCTCGGCTTCGCGGCCTTCCTCGACCATGCGCGGGATCTCCGCCGCGAGGCAGCCGGACGTGGCGATCAGCCCTTCGGCGTGCTCCGCCAGAAAGTCGCGGTCGATGCGCGGGCGATAGTAGTAGCCTTCAAGCTGCGACACCGAGGCGATCTTGAGCAGGTTTTTGTAGCCGGTTTCGTTGCGGGCGAGCAACAGCAGGTGATACGGGCGGGCGTCCATTTGCGGGTCGCGGTCGTACATGCTACGCCGCGCGAGGTACGCTTCCATGCCGATGATCGGCTTGATCCCGGCGCTTTTGCACGCACGATAGAAGTCGATCACGCCGTACATCGTCCCGTGATCGGTAATCGCCAGCGCGTCCATGCCCGTTTCAGAGGCGCGGCTGACCAGCTTCTTGATCCGGCTCATCCCGTCGAGCAAGCTGAACTCGGTGTGTACATGCAGGTGGACGAAGTCTTTTTCAGGAGACATAGCTTGATCCGACATGAACTGTTATCACCCGCAGTCCCGCGTTGAAGGCGTTAAGAGTGGTTCCAGAGTGAGCCGCTCCCCGTGATGGCGCGTCGGTGGGAGCGGCCGACTCGCATTATAACATGGTGCCGCGATCGTAGTTGTGAGATCGCCCAAAGGTGGCATGAATTTTGAGTTGTTAGCCGTTAGCGATTAGCGGTTAGCAGTTAGCGGGTGATCACGCTATCGACAAACAGCGCATGTCTGGGAAACCTTGCCCCTCAACTCCCAGCCCCTTTCCCCGCTTCGTTCATGGCGAGCAGCCAGGGATGAAGTTCTGCCGAGCTTGCTTTGCTTTTTGCTAATCGCTAATCGCTAACCGCTAACTGCTGATTGCTTGCGATAGCCGTCCAGAATTGCATCAATGATCCGGCTGGTTTCGGCGGCGGTGTCGCCCGTGCTGGGGCACGATCCGTAGCCGCGCAGCGTGCCCACGATGGTCTGGATCAGCGGCTGCTGGACGTGCGGCGGGTCGTCGATCTCGAACGTTTGCGTCTCGGCGCCCCGGCGCAGGGTGACCGGATGCACGCCGAAAAAGGAGAACGCGATCGTCCCTTCGGTGCCGTAGATCTCGGTGCGGTCGAGCCGTTCCGGGCTGCTGAACCACCACAGGCCAGTCGCGTGCGCGCCACTGGCGAACGTGAAGCTCGCGCTGACGATGTCTTCAGCCGGCGACCAGCCGGTCTGGTTGCCTGCGTCGCCGCGCACGCTGGCGATCGGGCCGAGGACGTAAAGCAGGTAGTCGATCATGTGCGAACCGAGGTCCACAAACAGCCCGCCGCCCGCGATCTCGGGCTGCCAGCGCCACGGCAGCGCGCCGGGGCCGGGCGGTGCGTCCATGAACAGGCGCATCGACACGGCGCGCACCTCGCCGATTGCGCCGGAGTCGATCAACTCCTTGATCTTTACGAAGCGGGGCAGGGTGCGGCGATAGTACGCCACGAACAGCGGCACGCTCGCCGCGCGGCAGGCATCCAGCATCGCCTGGCACTCGGCGTAGGTGCGCGCCATCGGCTTCTCGACGTAAACAGGCTTTCCGGCGTCAGCGGCGCGGAGCGTGTACTCGCAATGAGAGTCGGGCGGGGTGGCAATGTAGATGGCGTCCACGTCCGGGTCGTGGATCAGGGCGTCGGCGTCGCTGGTCCATTTGGGGACGCCATGCCGCCGCGCGTAGTCTTCGGCTTTGGTCGGGTTGCGGCCCATCACCGCGACCAGCGCCGATCCGTCCGCTTTTTGCAGCGCCGGGCCGCTCTTGACCTCGGTCACGTCGCCGCAGCCGATCATCCCCCAGCGAACTCGATCCATGTGCTGCTCCTCTCGCGCCGGTATGCCTCTGTCGATTATAGCTGCCCGCTGGGTGTGCTGCCGGGCTATTTCCCACACCGGCGCATCCGGTCTATACTGATGATGGTTGGCAGATGGTTTGAAGGAGACGCGGGCTTATGCGGGCGATCAAGCGACTACGGATGCTGATGATTGCGGTGTGGGTGCTTATGGCGTTGCTCGTCGTAGGGTCAGCGCTGGCTCAGGACGGCAACGGCACGCCGCAGCAAGAGACACAGGCCGCCAACCAGGCCCCGCAGGACCTCGACGACATTGCGGTCAAGCTGACGCCGCTGCTGGTCGGCGCGGCGCTGATCGAGCGCACGCTGGAGTTTCTGTTCAACTGGGTGGAGCGCGCGATTCTCGACGCCAGCCACACGATGCACTCCCTGCTGGCGCGGGTCGCCGGGCTGGTCGAGATCGACGTGCGGAACGCATGGCAGAGCGTCACACAGCTTTCTTCCGCGTTGAGCGCGCGCGCCGCGAATCCGATGCTGGCGCTCAACGACCCGGACAGCCCAAACCCGGAAGACTGGCCGCTCGCGCTGCTCGAAGAACGGCTCGAAGAAGCGCGCGATCTGTTCGAGAAGGCGCAGCAGACGATCGAATCGGCGCTGTCGTCGCCGCTGTATGTGGCGCGCAAGAAGGTCGCCGCGATGGTGCTGAGCATGGCGTTCGGTATTACGCTGTCGCTGATCGGCAGCATTCGCCTGTTCCAACCGCTCGGCGTCAACGTGGCAAGCTGGATCGATGCGCCCTTCCGCATCTTCGACATGGTGCTGGCCGGGGTGCTGATGGGCCTGGGCACGGACTGGGTGCATCAGGTGATCGGGTTGCTGGTCAACGGCAAGGGGCTGCTCGGCCGCGCGGCGACGGGTTCCACGATGGACCCGGAGCAGGTCGCGACGCTCGCCTCGGTAGCCGTGCAGGAGAACCTCGGGCAGCAGTTGGATAACCTGCGCTCGCAGGTGCTTGGCGTGACTGGCGATGTGGTCGCCGCAGGGACGCGCACCGTCCGCCGCATCGAGACGATCACGGAGCCTGCGCCCACCGAGCCCGCGCCCGAAACAACTCCCGCCGGGGAAGCGCTCGCGTCAGATGCGCCGGATGTGCCGTTCGGTCCGGCTGCCGCGAGCGGGATCAACCTGGCAAATATGGGCGTCGTGGGCGGGATGGCGACGGCGCGCCCGGCCGCGCCCGCCACGCCGGAAACCGTTGCGCCGGAGCGCGAGGCCGCGACGCCGGAAGGCTTCCTGCCGCTGGGCGGCATCAGCGTGACGGTCGGGGAAGGCGGTACGTCCGCCCGGGCTGAGCCGTCGCTTGAGGCGGACACCCTCGCCACGCTGCCGGAAGGCACGCGCCGCGAGACGGATGGGCTGGTCTTCGGGGAGTTCACGTGGCTGCGGACGCCGTGGGAAGGTCCGGAAGCCGACGACGCGTGGATCCCCGGCGAGGAAACGGATTTCCCGCGCTCGGCGGCGTACAACGAAGTGAGCGGCGCATGGTATGAGAGCGCGGCGGTCGTCGCGTTCCGGCGGTCGCTGGTGCGCGATCTGCTGCGCGTGCGCGGTGCCAACCGCGAGCGTCTGGCTGAGGTCGATACGCTTAGCGGAGAGGCGCTCGAAGATCTGGAAGTGTCGCTCACCCGCGAGACGATCCCGCCGCTATACCACGATTTCTGGGCGATGCAGCTTCACCTCGGTCTGCCGGATCCCCTCGCCTATCTGCCGGTGCAGACCTCACCGCCCGCCGGGATCGAGGCGATCGGATTCCATGGCTTCGGCCCGACGACCTACGCCCTCGACAACTGGATGGTCGAGTTCGAGCAAACGCGCGGCCTGCATCCCGGTGTCGATTACCTGGTGCCCGAAGGCACGCCGCTGATCGCGGTCGCCGATGGGGTGATCATCGACTTCCCGTTCCTGCCGGATCCGGCGGCGCGCTCGATTGCGCTGCGGCCGTTTTTGCCTGAGAAGTATGTCCGGGCAGACGGTTCGCGCGTGCTGTCGAACATCGTGATCGGCTATGGGCACGTGTCGGACGGCGCGCCGATTGTGCAGGTTGGGCAGGAAGTGCGCGCCGGGGAGATCATCGGCAGCTCTGCCTGGCCGCGCGTTACGCTAGAGGACGGCACGGTTTTCGAACAGCGGAACAACGCACACCTGCATCTAGAGGTGCATTTCGTGACCGATGGCACCTCGCGGCTGGACGCGAGTACGCCGGTTAATCCGCTGATGCTCTTCACGCCGCGACTGGTCGCGTGGCAGGCGCGTCTGGCGACGCAGCACAACGGCCCGGCGTATCCGTCCGATGGGCAGCCGTTCGGGCGGCTCGGCTTCTTCAGCCTGGGCGCGTTCTCGTTTGAGCCGGATACGATCGTGTGGAACCATCAGGTGACGCGCTCTGAGCCGTGGCCCGAGGGCGTCTATCCGCTGGACGGGCTGATCGAGTGGGGCCGCAGCTTCGAACCGTATCCGCTGGATGGATCGAGCGAGTTTTAAGCACGGCGAAAGCAGCGATAAAACAGCGAAGAGCAGCGGGTAAGCTGAAACCGCTGCTCTTTATGCTGTTCTTTGCTGTCGATAACTGCGCTTCGCTACCCGACGGCAGCAAGCCGGCGCTCTAGCTGGCGGGTGCGGCGGGCCGCGCGCACGTACGCGACCAGCAGGATCACCCAGGTAAACGCCAGCGCCGCAACGCTGAGCCGGTCGCTGAGGATGACGTAATAGCGGGCGACGGTGTTCCCATTCGCCTCGACCGTCAACGTTTTAGGCATACCTTCTCCTTTCGCGACGCTGTCTCCATAGAGTGGTCTGCTGCGGCTCCCGGCGACGTGGGCCGGGGTGCGGTCAGCTTGCCGTTTACTATAGCACGATTTCGTTTCGCGGTGCGGCAAAACTTCTGTCAAAATTGCATGGATGTTCGAACTGCGTACCCAAACGGGATAAACTCTAGCGCGAGGTTGTATTGAGAACGCCGGGTGCAGGCTCGCCCGGCCAATGAATGGGACACCGCTATGCCTGAACTCCCCGAAGTCGAAACGGTCGTGCGCGGCCTGCGCGAACCGCTCGCCGGGCGCACGATCATCAGCGTGCAGTACGATTACCCTGGCGGCCTGGTCGTTCCTGACGGGCCGATCTTCACGGCGCGGATCGCGAACCAGCCGATCCGCTCGGTTGACCGGCGCGGGAAGTACATCGTGATCAAGCTCGACCCGGACACGCTGATCATCCACCTGAAAATGACTGGGCGGTTGTACGTCGTGCCGGACGACGCGACGGACCACGCCGACCGCTGGGTGCACTTCCTGTTTCAACTGGATAACGCGCACCAGCTTCGTTTTTCGGACTCGCGCAAATTCGGGCGCGTGTATCTGGTGGACGACCCGGCGGAAGTGCTCGGCAGGCTGGGGCCGGAGCCGCTGGCCGACGACTTCACGCTCGACGCGTTCCGCGCGTGCTTTGCCCGGCGGAAGGGCGCGCTCAAGCCGCTGCTGCTCAATCAGGCGATCGTGGCGGGCGTCGGGAACATCTACGCGGACGAGGCGCTGTATCGCGCCCGGCTGCACCCGCTACGCCGCGCGGACACGCTCACTGACGACGAATTAGTGGCGCTTTACACGGCGCTGCGACAGGTGCTGGCGGACGGCATCACACGCGAAGGGGCGAGCGTCAACTGGTATCGCAAGCCGGACGGCACGAAGGGCAACGCGCAAACGGGCCTGCAAGTCTACGGCCACGCGGGCGAGCCGTGCCCTCGTTGCGGTACGCCGATTCTCAAGACGGTTGTCGGCCAGCGCGGGACGCACCTCTGCCCGGCTTGCCAGATTCCGTGAGCGCGACGATACTGATCCCTGACCGGCTCCATTCCACCGGTCAGAGGGAAGGTGTGCATGGCTCTCGATCTTACGCTGCTGCGCCTGTTCGTCGCGCAAGCTCAATCGTCCAACATTGCTGATTTCGTCGGGCAGATTTCCGGTCTGGTGGCGCTGACGTGCGGCGCCGGGCTCATCTGGATCGCGCTGATGGCGTTCATTTTTCAGCGCGGCGCGGAGCGCCGCCGCCGTGCTGCGCAGGGGTTAGAGCCGCTGCCGCCGATCTATACCAGCCTGTGGCAAACGCTGACCGGGAAGCGGCCCGCTCGCCCGGCAAGCCAGCCCGCCGTTGGGCC
>CBINGT010000057.1:0-12081 GCA_966250245.1 uncultured Anaerolineae bacterium | reverse complement strand
GGGCAGCGCCCCCCTCGGCGACGGTTCTGGCTTGGCAGCGCACCGCTACGCCGCGATCATTGGCGACACGCCGCGCTACCATCCCGCCGCGTTCTATGGCCGCGCGCAAGACGCTCTGCTGCGGACTGTCTTCGCGGGAACCGAGCACGCCAACTGGATGGACTGGTTCCTGACGCAACCGCCAGCAGAGATACCCGGCTGGCTGGCGGTTGAGGAGTTCCTCTGGCGCGACGAAACCTCGTTTGGCCTGCCGCCTGCGCCGCGCACCTGGATCGCGCAGTACAACGGGCACGTCTTCATGCGCTCCGCCTGGTTCGGCGACGGGCTGGCGCTCGATACGGGCGCGGTGGCGGTCACGTTCGTCGCCGGGGACCGGCTGGCCGCGGCGCAGTTCTACGATCAGGGTAGCTTCACGATTGCGCGCGGCGCGGATGAGCTGGTCACGCGCAGCGGGCTCAGCACGGAGAGCGGCGACTCCGACCACGACGCGAACTGGACGGCGCGCACCCTGGCCGCCAACACGATCCTGATCTGCAATCCCGACGAAACGTTTGAGGGGATCCGCCCCAACGCCGAGCGCGACGTCTGGCTGAACGATTGCGGCCAGCGTAGCACCGCGCCCGCCCCCAGCAGCGCGATCAACCTCGGCCACCTGATCGCGAACTGGCGGGCATACGATACCGGCTCCGTCACGCGCCACAGCGAGATCGGCGAGGCGACCTATCTGCGGGCGGACCTCACCGGCGCGTACAACAGCACCTTCTACACCACGCCGGACAACGTGCCGAAGGTCGATCTGGTGACACGCGAGCTGGTCTTCTGGCGGCCGGACCTGGTGATTGTCGCGGATCGGGTGGTGACGACGGACACGGCCTACACGCCGCTGACCGCGCTGCATTTCGAGGCGGAGCCACAGCCTGCGGGCCTGTTCTACCGGGCGCAGCAGGGTGGCAGCGCGCTCTATTTGCAGAATCTGTTGCCCAACAGCCGCGTGACTGTCTCGCGGGGGTTTGAGGTCGAGGGGCAGGCGGTCGACCGGACGTTTGGCGCGCCCGCGCACAACACCACCGAAGGGCGCGCGCCGGGCCTCTACCGGCTGGATATCACGCCGGGCAGCGCGCAGCTTGACAACTGGTTTCTAAGCGCGCTCGTCGCGCAGCCAGCCGACGCACCCGCTCCCCCCACCGGAACGCTCGTCCTGGGAGAAGGCGTGCGCGGCGTAGCGATGGGCACGCGGCAGGTGTTGTTTGCGATAGATGCGGGCAGCGGGACCGGCCTCACCGACGCAGTGTTCCCTATCGCGCCGGGGATCGAGCATACGCTGGTGACAGGGCTTCAGCCGGGCGCGACGTATCGCGTCGCACTTGAGGGTAGCGCAACGCAGGAGCACACCGCCGATACGGGCGGCATGCTCCTGCTGGCGAACGTGCTGCCGGGCCAGGTAAGCCTGTCCCTCGAATAGAGCGCGCGGTTAGGCGACCACGGACGTTTCGACCGCGATCTGCTGCGCCACCGTCACATAGCGATAAACCAGCACCGCGAACACGACAAAGCCATACGCGAAACAGAACTCGATCCACTCGCCGTAGCGGGTGATCGTCGTATGGAAATCCGGCACGAAAATATAGCGGAACAGCCGGTACGCGAACATCAGGAAAAACGCCGACGCGACGAAAAATGGCGGCACCAGCAGATGGTCAGCGTGGGTCCACCAGCGCTGAATGCGTACTTTCTCGTTGATCAGATAGGCGCTGGCGCCCACCGCGCCGCCGATCATCATGATGAGCTTAAGCGTGTCGAGCGCGCCCTCGATGTTGTGCAAGGTCAGCTCGTTCTGGTCGTTGATTTCCTCGAGGGGCGCAGGCGTCGAAAAGCCCAGGATGCGCTGCCCCCATGAAATTTCCTCGCCTGCGCAGAAGAACATCACAAACGCGAACGCGACATAGATCGCGCCGTACACGCGATATCCGTTTCTCAACAGGGATAGCGCAGCGCGCCCGGCCGCCAGAAACGCCACGAAAAACAGAATCGCCGTCGCCATCTCGACCGGCCCATCCTCACGCAGCACAGCATGATAAATGCGGCCATTGAGACGCAAAAACGGCAGCAGCACGCTGATGATCACCGGCGCCCAGAACAACCAGCGCGCAGCATTTGGAGCGATCCCCCAGCGCTCGGCGGCTTGATCGAGGTAATGATGGATTAACGACATGGCAGAGTTCCTTTCAAGTTTCCGGGTGAATGGGTGGGTGGCTGGGTAACCAACGAGCTGGGAGTAAGCGTTACGATGTACCTATCAGATCAAAAGCCCTAACAATACAGCAGACTCATCACAACACCTGGGAGGAAGAGAAGTATAAATAGCTGCGCCCCAGATTGTACACAGCGGGGCGCAGCAAAGTCCAGCTTTATCGCGGTTTTTATCAACTTTTTTATTATAGAGCCGTCTAATTCTAATTAAGAATTTGGAATCCGGGCGATTTTATGGGTTGTCAGTCTCCTGGGTCAAGCGTCGGGAAGGGAGTCGGGCGGGTGAAGCGTGTCGGGGCGGGCGTCACGACGACGATCGGCGTGGCGCTCGGCTCTGGCGACGGCGTGGGGCTGGGCCGGGGCGTGCGCGTCGCCGTGGGCGATGGGGTCGCGCTGGGCGTGTCGGTCGGCGTCGCGCTCGGCTCCGGTGTATCGGTCGGCTGCGGCGTGTCAGTCGGAAGCGGCGTATCGCTTGGAACAGGCGTCTCGGTCGGCGGGCGGGTGGCCGTGGGGCGCGCCTGCTCGGTCTGCGTCGCAAAGTCAGCCTGGCGGGTCGCTTCGAGATTGAGCAGCAGCGTCGCGGTGGGCCCGTCCGGCGTATCTGCGGTGCCCACGTCGTCGCCATCCCCGCTGAAAACGCCGCTCAGCGCAGCCGCGCCGATCACCACGACGAACACAATTGCCGCCAGCGCGATCAGGGCGATCCCGGCCCAGGGGCGAGCCGCCTCGCGCGGCGCTTCAGGCTCTGGAATCTCGGTGTTGGCGTACAGCCAGCGCGGGATCAGCAGCGCCGGAAAGCCATAGCGCCCGCTGGCGTCCATCCGCACCAGCCCCTTGTAATCCAGGCTGCGCAGTGCCGAGGCAAGCTGCGTCTTGCTCATGTCATAGCCCAGGCTGTTCGTCGCGGCGTACAGGTCGTCAAAGCGCAGCGGCTCGCCGCCGTCCGGCCCGGTGCTGCGCGCCAGCGCAACCAGCGTCAGCCGCTCGTTCGGCGACGCCTCGCGCCACAGCGGCCGCAGAATGTCGCTCGCCTGATCCAGCACCGCCGGATAGACCGCGATCAGGTCCAGTTCAATGATCGATCCGGCGTGGTGGCGCTCCTCAGAGCGGCGGAAGATCAGGCGGCAAATCGACGTCAGCAGGAAGGGGTGCCCGTCGACCAGCTCTAAAATGCGCGGGACGATCCCCTCGTCGTGGCTGTAAATGCTGGCGACCGGCTCGCGGATCAGACGCTCGGCGTCGGCGGGCGATAGCTCGGACAGCCGGAAGTGCAGCACCGGATCGGCCAGCAGCGGGATGGTCAGCGCGCGGTCTTCATGCTGGATGTCGAGCGCGAATGCGAGGTCGAGCCGGTCGTACTTCGCCTGAAGCGCAGCCAGATAATCCGGCAGATCGGCGGGCAGCGTACCCTTGTCGAGCGCCTCAAGCAGCAGATGCGCGTCGTCAAACGCGATCAGCAGATGGCGGTGGCGCAGCGCGGTCATCGCCACGTCGAGATACACGTCGCGGAACCACGCCCGCACGTCGACCGGCGAGCCATCCGCTGTCTCCTGCGGCCAGTCCGGCAGGCGATAGGTGCTGACCTCGGCGCGCTCCAGCGTCAGGTGGATTTCGTCCACCAGCGTCGCAAACAACGCCACCTCGTCGCGCAGATCGACCAGATTCAGGTCGATCACGCAGACGCGATAGCTCTCGTCTATGTGATGCTGAAGCTGCCGCAGGAGCGAGCTTTTCCCCAACCCGCGCCGCCCGATCAGCACCAGCGCATGGCGCAGCGGCACGCCGACCAGATGCTGCCGGAAGAAGGCGAAAGCGTCTTCCCGGCCGAAGAACCACGCGGGGTTCTCGACCGGCTCCAGCGGGTTATAGGGATTGGGCACCAACTCCATGACGCGCATCCTCTGAGGGCGCAAGGCACACACTTGCGGCGCCTAGTGTACGTCACGCCCCACGTCCCGGCAAATCCCGCGCCCGCGCGCTGACGGTTCTATATGGTCTGCGCGTGGTCTGCCAAAGGCGCTATAATCGGGGCACAGAAACCCTGGGTCATTCGCCACCATGGCGTAGCCGAGGATATAAAGGATTTCGTCATGCAAACTCTCAACGAACAGCTTTCCTCGCAAGAATTAATCGCTTTGGAAGACCAGTACGGGGCGCACAACTACAAGCCGCTCGACGTGGTGCTGAGTCGCGGCGAGGGCGTGTGGGTGTGGGACGTCGAAGGCAACCGCTACATGGACTGCCTGAGCGCCTACAGCGCCGTCAACCAGGGGCACGGTCATCCGCGCATCCGCGCGGCGCTGATCGAGCAAGCCGAGCGCCTTCCGCTGACCAGCCGCGCCTTCCGCAACGACCAGCTTGGCCTGTTCTACCGCGACCTGTGCGAGCTCACCGGCTATGAAATGGTCCTGCCAATGAACACTGGCGCCGAAGCAGTGGAAACCGCGCTCAAAGCGGCGCGCAAGTGGGGCTATCAGGTCAAGGGCGTGCCGGAGGGGCAGGCGGAGATCATCGCGTGCGCGGGCAACTTCGCCGGACGCACCATCACGATCATCACGTTCAGCACCGAGGCGCAATACCGCGAGGGGTTCGGCCCCTTCACGCCGGGGTTCAAGGTGATCCCCTATGGCGACGCAGACGCGCTCGAAGCCGCCATCACGCCCAACACCGTCGCGTTCATCGTGGAGCCGATTCAGGGTGAGGGCGGCGTAGTTGTTCCGCCGGATGGCTACCTGCGGCGCGTGCGCGAGATCTGCACGAAGCACAACGTCCTGTTCATCGCGGACGAGATTCAGACCGGCCTGGGGCGCACCGGCAAGCTGTTCGCGTGCGATCACGAGGACGTGCGCCCGGACGTCGTCACCATCGGCAAGGCGCTGTCCGGCGGCTTCTATCCGGTTTCGGCGGTGCTGTCCAGCCGCGAAGTGCTTGGCGTCTTCAATCCAGGCGACCACGGCAGCACGTTCGGCGGGAATCCGCTCGGCGTGGCGGTGGCGCGTGCGGCGCTGCGCGTGCTGATCGAGGAAGATATGATCGCCAACGCCGCCGAGATGGGCGAGTACTTCCAGGAACAACTGGCCGAGATCAACAGCCCGCACGTCAAAGAGGTGCGCGGCAAGGGACTGATGATCGGCGTGGAGCTACACCCGCAAGCGGGCGGCGCGCGGCGCTTCTGCGAGGCGTTGCAGGAGCGAGGCGTCCTCGCCAAAGAGACGCATCACAACATCATCCGCTTCGCCCCGCCGCTGATCATCACGCGGGAGCAGGTCGATTGGGCGATCGAGCGCATCCGCCCGGTGCTGATGATGCCGTAAGCGGACACCGTCGGCGCACAGAACCTCACCCCTAGCCCCTCTCCGTAAACGGAGAGGGGAAAAGGGACCGGGGGCGAGGGGTATTAAGCGCGGGCGGAGCAAGCTCCACCCCTACGGAGCATGCGTAGCACATAACAGTTACAAGAGGTGGGTCGCTTCCGAGCAGCCCGCCTCTTTTTTAGAGAGAGTGGCAGCACTATTGGCCGCGCCGTTATTCGTCCTCGTCTTCGCCGTATACGTCGCCGGGCTTTTTCTTCTTGCGCTGCCACTCGACCGGGTCTTCCAGCGTGCGACGCGCTGCCTCGCCGAGCAAGGTCGCGAACCGCTGGTGTTTGTCCACCGAAAATGCGAGCGTTTCTTCGCCCATCTGGAAACGCACCAGTCCCGGCTCGCCCGGCGCGTCCAGCCGGTCGATCGCCGCGATGTTCTGGATCTGGTCCAGCGGCAGGGTGCGCATCACCTGGCGCTCGCGCAGCAACACAAGATGCAGCGGCGTCAGATAGAGCGCCAGCGGCTCGCTGAGCGTCCACGCGCCGAGCATGTCCTGCGTCGCGGGGTGCGCGGGGACGGGTCCGAAGTGGATATACGGGCGACGCCGCCGGTAGGCGGAAATCTGTTCTTCCGAGGCGATTTCCTTCAGCGCGCGCACCAGTCCGCGCATGTGCGTCTCCGTCAGCCGCACCTTGATCAGCCGCCACTCGCCGTCGATCTCGGCATCCAACCAGATCTCGTTCGTGCCGGGGTGATACTTGCGCGGCCGCCCGAACCAGCGCAGATTCTCCGGCCGCACCACGACCTCAGGCGCCGCTTCGCGATCCAGCGGGTACAGCGTCAGACAGTCTTCGCAGACCTCGACCACGAACGGCCGTCGCGGGCTGCGCGACCCGCTGACCGTCTCGACCTGGAACCACGTCGCGGACGAAGCGACGCAGTAGAGTGGCTGGCGCTCATTGCGGAGCCGGTCGATCAGCGAGCGCGCGCGGCGGTTGCGGCGATCGGCTCGCACCCCGGCAACGACGCCCCACGCGCTAAGGCCCAGCAGCGAGACGATGACAACTCCCGACATATCTCTCTCAATTGGTTCTACGTTGGCCGCCCATGAACAACAGTTTTGAGCTCTGCGCGGGGGGAATTGCGCGCCGAGGGCAAGTGGCGCATGCTTCGCTCGGTTTGATTTGTACCCTGTGGGGCACAGCAAGCTGCACCCCACAGGAAAAAATATCGGCGCTCGGTCGCCCCGCGAAAGAGCTACCCCTCTAGCCGATTATAACGCAGCGGGCAAGTGGCCGCTCAGTCGCTGCCGGGCGCGGTTGCGCCTCGCACCGGCGCCGCAGCGACGGGCGTGCGCCGCCAGTTGACCGCGACAATCCCGCCCAGGATCAGCGCCGCCCCGACGACGATCTTCCAGTCGACCGGCTCGTCGAGCAGCAGCCAGCCGAGCGTCACGCCAACCGGCGGCATCACGTAGGTGACCAGGGTGGTGCGCGTGGCGCCCCAGGTGTCGATCAGGTGATAGAACAGGAAATAGGCGAAGACGGTGTTGAGCAGCGCCAGCGTCAGCGTTGCGAGGACTGTCGTCGTGCTGAGAGCGTCCAGCGCGGGCAGCGGGCGCACCGTCGCCAGCGTCACCGGGACGATCGCGATCCCGCCGACGATCAGCGACGTGCCCGCGATGGTCAGCGGCTCCACCTTGCGCAGATAGCGCCGGATCACCACGGCAGACATCGCATAAAACGCCGACGCGATCAGCACCGCCGCCTGCCCCGCCAGCGAGTTTTCACTCCCCGCACTCCCATTACGGCTCGCCAACAGCGCCACGCCTGCGAAGCCGATCAGCAGACCGAGCAGCTTCTGCGGCGAAAAACGCTCGTCCGTCAGGGCGACGTGCGCGAAAATCAGCGTCCACAGTGGGACGGTCGCGTTCAAGACGGTCGCCAGCCCGCTGTCGATGTTCTGCTCGCCCCAGGTGATCAGCGTGAACGGAACAGCGGTGTTCATCACCCCGACGAACAACAGCGCCAGCCGCTCCTGCCGCCCCGAAGGCAGGCGACGCCCGGTCAGCACGAGGAATGCGGCCATGAACAGGGCCGCCAGCCCGATACGGATCGAGACGAGGGGCAGCGGCCCCAGGTCTTCCACCGCGACTTTGATCAGCAGGAAGGATGATCCCCAAACCACGCCCAACAGCCAAAAGATCGCCCAGTTTCGCATGATGACCTCGTCGTTGCTTCGGCTGCGTACGGGAAAACTAAAAGACGCCCTGCCAATGGCAGAGCGCCCTGGCGGTGATGGCGGTTGCGCTCAGGCGGCGGTGCCCGGCGCCTCTTCAATCACGATGTCGGGGAAAAACTGGCGAATGGTACCGGCGATCCAGCCGTGGAGCGTGTTCAGCGAAAGCGGGCAGCCCTCACACGCGCCGCCGAACTGGACCTGTGCGACCTTCCCATCAAACGAGACGAGTTTGACGGAGCCGCCATGGTAGTACTCGATGTACGACGACAGATTCTCGATCAGCCGCGCCAGACGTTCCTCGACCGGAGCATCGGCGTTTTCAGCGATAGTGCCGTCCTGGATATCCATGTAGAGAATTCTCCTGCTGCGGCCTGCCCACCTTTGATTTTAGCACACTCGTTCGGTGGGGCGCAACCGCGCTGCCACTAGATCGGCCAGTCGCCCGGCGCGTAAATCAACCCCAGCGCGGCCGGTCCGACGTGCACGCCCAGCACCGGCGCAGTCGGAATGGCGGCGGCGTACACCAGATCAAACTCGCGCTTCAGCCGTTCGATCATCGCTTGAGCCAGCGTCGGATCGTTGCCGTAGACCGCGACCGCGCGCAACTTCCCCATCGGACCGGCGGCTTCGGCAGCGCGCTCGATGAAGATGTCGCCCGCTTTCGCAAGGCTCCGCGCCCGCCCGGCGGAGATGTACGTTCCGGCCTTCGGACCGTGCTTCTCGACCGTGACGATGGGCTTGATCTTGAGCAGTTGGCCGACCTGATACTGCACCCCGCCGATCCGCCCGCCGCGATGCAGATATGACAGGTCTTCGACGGTGAAGAACAGCTCGGTGATGCTGTGCGTCCGTTCCATCAGCGAGATCGCATCCTGAATCGTCCGCCCCGCTTCCAGCGCGCGAGCCGCCGTCAGAAGCTGGAAGCCGGTCGCGGCGCTCAGCGTGCCGCTGTCGTACACGGTGATGTCCAGGTCGGGGAGTTGCTGGGCGGCCTGTCGCGCCACGTTCACCGTGCCGCTGAGCCCTTCGCTGATGTGAATCGAGAGGATCGGCGCGCCTGTTGCGCCCACCTCGCGGTAAAGCTCAAGAAAGTCGTGGACTGTCGGCTGCGAGGTCGACGGGTGCACGTCGCCCCGCGCCAGCCGGTCGTAAAACTCAGCGTGCGAGATGTCGATGCCGCTGCGATAGCTCTCCTGGCCGAACAGGATTTTCAGCGGCGCGACCCGCACGTCGTAACGCTCCAGGTCCGCCTGGGGCAGATCAACGCCCGCATCGGTGACCAGTATGGGGCGGCTCGTCGGGGCAGGGTTGGGGTGTGTCATAAACAGCTCCTCAAAGTGCGTGGCAAGCAGGGGTCTGCGTAAACCAATGAGCCCCGCTCTCAGAGAGCGAGGCGCGCTAAGTGTAGACGAAAAGGATCGTTCTCACCAGGGCAGTTTACGTGGCACCTACACGTTCAGCCGGAACGATGAACCTCTGCGCCTCAATTCGCAGGGTGATAGGTTGCGATAATGCAGCCCTTCGACGTCGATCTGCTATCGACCAGTTCCAGGATCGACCGCTTCGGGGGTCAGCGTCGGCCAGCTGAGCGGAGACGAAGCGGGCGCAGTCTCATCCAGCACGTCGAGCGAGCCGATCAGCGGCTGCACCAGCGTTTCGTCGAGCCCCAGAAGCGGCTGACCTTCCGGCGCGACCAGCGAGAGCATCAGCCAGTCGGACGGGCTGAACATCACGGCGTAGACCAGCACGTCCATATCGCCGCCCGCGTCGGCTGCCTCTGCCAAACGCGCCGCCAGGAAGGTTCCGTCATCATATTCTTCGATCACGGCTTCCTCAAACCCGCCAAACTCCCGCAGGAACTCGACGGGGCTGTCAAACTCGGTTGTGCCGAGGTTCGCTTCCGTGAGGTCGACGCGCAGCAGGAACAACGCCGGAGCAGTCGGCAGGGGCACGTCCGGGCCGATATCGCTGCGATTGGTGTAGTAAAACGTATTGCGCACCCCGTCATTCAGGCCCGGCAGCCGGGAATAGACGTGGCGCGTCCAGCCGGCGGGCGCGGGATATCTGAGGCCCAGCCCTGTATCCCGGTACATCTCCAACCGCACGGTGAGCGGCCGGGGCGTCGGCGTGGGCGCGATCGTCGGCGTGACCGGCCCGACGGGGACAGTGCCGGTCGGCGCGGGAGTGACCGGCGCGGCGGTCGGCGTGCCCTCTGGCGCGGGTAGCAGTTCGATCGAGCGCACCAGCGGCTGCACGATCTGCTCGTCAAGCGCGGCGAGGTTGCCGGTTCCTTCCGGAACGATCAGCGTGACGATAATCCACGCGCCTTCCTCCGGCTGCAGCGCATACAGCACCGCGCGGGCGCCCGGCTGCACTTCGTCGTCAACGCCGCGTGCCGCCGGGAACAGAGGGTGATCGAACGAGGTGATCGCCTCAGCGTCGAGCAACATCGCGCCACGCAGCACTTCCTCGGGCGTGTCGTACTCCCCTGCGTCCGCGACCTCTTCCTCGGTGATGGCAAGCACCGCAATCGCCGGATGCTCTGGCACAGTGTCCGCGTTGTCCACATCCGCCGGGTCCTCGAAGAAGAACTCGACGCGCTCCGTCTCCGGAGCGTCGGGGTCGGTCCAGCGAGTCCATTCACTCGGTGCTTCAAACGCCAGCCCGAGCAATTCGCTCTCGACTTGTTCCAGCGGGACAGGCGTCGCCGTCACCCGCGCTGGCGTTCCGGTAGCGGTTGGTCGCGTCGCAGTGGGAGAAGCGGTAGCCGGTGTTCGCGTCGCGGTCGCGGTTCGTGGCACGCGGGTCGGCGAGGCAGTTACCGGCGCGGGCGTGTCAGTCGCCGTGGGCGGCAACGCAGTCGGGGAAACGGTCGGAGTCGGCGGGCTGGGCAGGGTGAACCCTTCTGCCAGCAGCGCGGCGATCAGCGGCTCGAACGCATCCGCATGGTAGGCGTCGAACGCGTCAACGGGCGCGCTGGCCGACACGAGCAGCCATTCATCGTCCACGCGCAGCAGGTAGAGCGCTTCCCGATCCGGCGGGACATCGCGCACAAAGACGGCAGCGCGGTCCGCCAGGCTTTCGTCGAGCAGAGTCGCTTGCTCAAAGCCCGCCTCGACTCGCAGCGCCTCAAGCGCCGCGTCGAGATCCTGCGCATCCTCCGGAATGTTCCACGTCGCCTCGAAGTAGGCCGGATCGCCGTAATACACCAGCACGCGCGCCGTCCCATCGGTCAGAAGCAGCGTGTTCGGCCCGACCTCCGCTGGCGGTTCCCAGCCCTCAGGCGTCGGGAAGCGGAGCGCCTCATCATCTTCGGGTGCTTCGGTCGGCGTAGCGCGCTCCTCGGCGGTTGCCGTGGCGGTGATGGTGCGCGCAGGCGAGGGACGAGGCGTAACGGTCAGCACCGCGATCGGCGTCGCCTCCTCGGCAGGGCGCTCCGTGGCAGTCACGCGAAGGGTCGCGGTCGCCTGCAGGGTAGGGCTGGGCAAGGCGGTTAGCGTGCTCTCGACCGCTGCCTGGACCGCTTCCTCAAACCGCTGCGTCGCGATCTGGTTCGGCGTTGAAGTGACCACGAAGATCGGCGTGTCCGTCGGACCGGGCGTCTCAGTCGCGGAAGGCGTCGCGGTTGGGGCGGGCGTGTCCGATGGCGCAACAGTGAATGTTGGCGGCGGCGTATAGGTCGGGTAGGGCGTTGCGCTCGGAACCGGCGTGTTCGTCGGCTGCGCGGCGAGTGTTCCCATAACCGCCGCTTCGAGCGCCGCCTCAAACTGCTGCGTCGCGGTCTGGTTCGGCGTTGAGGTAACCACGAAGATCGGCGTATCCGTCGGACCCGGCGTCTCAGTCGCTGTTGACGTCGCGGTGGGAACCGGTGTGTCCGATGGCGCGACGGTGACCGTTGGCAGCGGCGTATAGGTGGGGTAGGGTGTCGCGCTCGGAACGGGCGTGCTCGTCGGCTGTGCAGCGATCGTGCCTGCAACCGCCGCTTCGAGCGCCGCCTCAAAGCGCTGCGTCGCGGTCTGGTTTGGCGTCGAGGTGACCACAAAAATCGCCGTGCTGGTCGGACCGGGCGTTTCAGTCGCCGTCGGCGTCGCGGTAGTAACTGGCGTGTCCGACGGGACGAGCGTCAGCGTAGGCGGCGGCGTGTAGGTCGCGTAGGGTGTCGCGCTCGGACGGGGCGTGCTCGTCGGCTGCGCGGCGAGTGTTCCTGCAAGCGCCGCTTCGAGTGCCACCGCAAACTGCTGCGTCGCGGTATGGTTCGGCGTCGAGGTGACCACAAAAATCGCCG
>CBINGT010000056.1:0-12093 GCA_966250245.1 uncultured Anaerolineae bacterium | reverse complement strand
TTCGACACCTTGAACACACTCATGGCGCGCGGCGCGGTGTAGCTCCACTTCAGAGCGACCGACTCCCGCATCAGCCACAGCGTCGCCGGGGCGACCAGCGCGAGATACAGCCAGCCCATCGCGCCGTGGAACGCCAGCAGCAGGCCGAACAGCCCGGTCGCGGCGGCGTGCACGATCATCCAGAACAGCGCGCTCCGGTCGCTGGACACGACCGGCAGCATCGGCACGTTGGCCCGGCTGTAGTCCTTGCGATAGGCCAGCGCCAGGCTCCAGAAGTGGATCGGCGACCACGTGAACAGCAGCACCGAGAGGACCAGCACGCCCGGATCGGCCCACTGCCCGACCGCCGCGCCGCCGCTCAACACCGCCGCGCTGCCTGCCGCCCCGCCGATCACGACGTTCAGCACGCTGCGCGGCTTCAGCCACAGCGTGTAAATTCCCACATAGATGAACGCGCCGAACGCCAGGAAGAACGCCAGCGCCGCGTTCCCTGCCCACAACGCGATCGCGCTCGCGCCGACGACCATCGCGCTGGCGATGACCAGCACGGCGCGCGCGTTGACGTCGCCAGTCACCAACGGGCGGCGCGCGGTGCGCTTCATCAGCCCGTCGTTGTGGCGCTCGATGTACTGGTTCAATGCGGACGCACCCGCCGCAGACAGCGTCCCGGTGAGCAGCAGGAGCATCAGATCTCCAAACGCGGGACGTCCATGCGCGCCCAGCAACGCCCCACCCACCGACGCGAAAACCAACAGCAGAACGATCCGCAGCTTGAACAGCACGACGATGGTGCCCAGCAGCGACGAAGAAGAGGTGCGCTCGGCGGCGCGGACCACAGGGTGCGTCCCGGTGCGAGTCACAGACATACTGAACTCCAGTGCGCGGCAAGCGCGCTGTTTGAACGTCCGCCCAGATTATGGCACAACGGGGGGTACGATGGCAGAACGATGATTGTGCAATCAACCACGATTATCTCTTATTTTAATCAGTCATATCTCAAAAAACAATTGCATCTGTGACATGCGATACACTTGGCGCAGGCGCACCACTCCGCCAGGTCCTTGCAACAGCGAGCCGGTCCTCGGACAATAGTAGTGAAAATGCAGGCAATACGATCGGGCGAGCACCGCGAGCGCAGGCCCATCCGCGCCCCACGCTGCCACCCGAACCGAACAGACAGCGAAAGAAAACCCATCATGAACAGTGCGGTGATTGAAGCGAGTCTCATTTTTCTGCTGATCCTTCTGAACGGCGTCTTTTCGATGTCGGAAATGGCAGTGGTGTCGTCGCGCAAGGCCCGCTTGCAAGAGCATGCGAATCGTGGGAGCAGCGGCGCGCGCTCGGCCCTCACACTGGCCGAAGCGCCAGACCGCTTCCTCTCCACCGTGCAGATCGGGATTACGCTGGTCGGCGTGCTGTCGGGTGCGTTCGGTGGGCAGACGATCGCGAGCCTGATTTCCGATGCGGCGGAGCGTTCTTCCTTGCTGGCGCCTTACAGCAACGCGATCGGCCTGGGACTGGTCGTGCTGGCCATCACGTATCTGACGCTGGTGCTGGGCGAGCTGCTCCCCAAGCGGATCGCGCTGCAAAATCCCGAAAGGATCGCCGCGACCGTTGCCGGGCCGATGACCTTCATCTCGAAGCTGGCCTCGCCTCTGGTGTCCTTCCTGAGCGCCTCAACGCGGCTGGTGGCGAAGCTGATCGGCGTGCCGATGCACAGCGAGCAGCCGGTGACCGAGGAAGAGATCCGCATCCTGATCGAGCAGGGCACCGAGGCGGGCGTGTTCAACGTCAGCGAGCAGGATATGGTCGAGAGCGTCTTCCGGCTGGACGACCGCCACATCAGCACGCTCATGACGCCGCATACCGAGATCGTGTGGCTGGACGTGAACGATTCGCCCGAGGAAATCCGCACTAAGCTGCGCGAGTGTGAATATTCGAGCATGCCGGTCGTGCGCGGCAGCCTGGATAACCTGGTCGGCATCGTGCGGGCGAACGACGTGGTGTCGCAGCTTCTGGCTGGCGAGCCTTTGAATCTGGAAAAGCTGGCGCGTCCGGTCCTGTTCGTGCCGGAGACGACGACCGTCACGCGGCTGGTGGAGCAGCTTCGCCGCAGTGCGGAGCACACCGTCATGGTGATTGACGAGCACGGCGGGATTCAGGGGCTGGTCACCGAGCACGACATTCTTGAGGCGATCGTCGGCGATCTGCCATCGGCCCAGGACCTCAGCGAGCCACAAGCCGTACAGCGCGACGATGGCTCGTGGCTGCTCGACGGGCTGATGACGCTCGACGAGGTGCGCGAGGTGCTGGATATCGGTCTGCTGCCCGGCGAGGAGCGCGGGACGTTCGAGACGCTTGGCGGCTTCGTGATGGACCAGCTCGGCGCGGTGCCGACCACTGGCGCGAGCTTTGCGTGGGACAAATTCCGTTTTGAGGTGGTCGACATGGACGAGCGCCGCGTCGACAAAATCCTTGTGTCTCCCCTCTCCGGTGAAACCGCCACCCCCACTCCTGCATCAGAAGAGTGAGCGAGGCAACCCGAAAGCAGTGCTATACTGAGAGAGAAAGCTGCGCACACAAACTACACTTTGGAGGAGAGGCACACCATGAAAGGGCTCGTTCCATTCTTATCCAGCCAGACCGGCCGCATCGTGCGGGCGATCGCTGGTATCGCACTGATCGTGATCGGTTGGCTGGTTGGCGACACAGCCGGGTGGATAATCGGTATCATCGGGCTGATCCCGCTGGCGGCGGGCATATTCGACTTCTGCCTGCTGGCGCCGCTGATGGGATACGGCTTCTGGGGGCGAGACATTCGCCGCCGCATCAGCTAGACGAAGGCAGGCATCGCAGAAATAAAACCGGGCGGTATGGGGGATACCGCCCGATTTTTCATCGGCCCGCTGCACGGGGTTTGGGGGAATTTCAAGCGTGCCGACGAAAACTAGGTTGGTGCGCTACCCGCGCGAGAAGATCCCGATATGGTTCCCTTCCGAGTCCTCGAACCGCGCCCAGAATCCCTGGCCGTCGCCGGTCGGAGTCTTCGGGTTCAGAACTCGCCCGCCTGCCGGTTCGACGCGCGCCAGGTAGTCGTTCAACTCGCCTTCCACGGTCAGGTACAGCGCAGGACCACTCGGCCCGACAGTGTACAAGTCAGAATGCACGATCGCGCCGTTCACTTCGGCATCGTAAGGCGCGAACACCGCCATCTGCCCGCCGCTAGGCCCCTGCGTGACCTCAAGCGGGCGTCCCAGCACATCGCTATAGAACCGCACCGCGCGGTCGAATTCGACGGAGGGGATCTCGAACCAGTTGATCACAGGGTTCATCGAAGATGCTCCCGGTTCACGCCGCCGAGAACAGGCCGACGCGATTGCCTTCGGTGTCTTCAAAAAGGGCGTAATAACCCATGCCTTCGCCGATGTGCGTCTTCGGAACCAGCACCTTTCCGCCAGCCGGTTCCACGCGGCTCAACGCGGGGGCGAGGTCGCCCTCAACATAGAGGTAGACAATCGGCCCCTCGCGTGAGGGCTTGTACTCCGTCGAGTAAATCAGCGCCCCGTTGACGTCGGCGGGGTCCCCTCCGAAGTCGTTGAAGGTTGCCATCCGCGCGCCGTCCGGCCCGACATCATTTCCCGACGGATCAGGCAGGGGAATCAGCGGGCGGCCAAGTATGTCGCTGTAAAACTTCACGGCGCGGTCGAAATCAATGGACGGAATCTCAAACCAGGCAAGCGCGTGAGCCATTGCAGCAACTCCTTTGTTCGTTGAGGGGGAGTGTTGGACGTGCTGAGGCGCGAAGTGCAATCGGCGCTACACATCCTCTAGTATAAGAACATATGTTCTTTATGTCAAGTTAAGGTCGGATTAAAACGGCGGGAGAAACGATCAACGCCTCGCTTCAGCCGTCCGCGCGAGGTAAAGGTGGAGCATTTTGTCGGGCGGAAGTTCGTACGGGCTGAGCAGCGGCCCCAGCGCATTGAGCGTCCCGCGCACCCGCGCGATCGCGGCAGCGGCATCCGGCGGCAGAAAAAAGGCGAGGTCGCCAGACGGCAGAGAGGACAGGTCAAGCTGCGCGAATTCCTCGGGCGACATCACGCGCAGGCTGAGATCGTCCCGCAGAAACGCTAGATGGCGGCGCGCGTCCCTTTCCGGCAGGATGTCGTCCCCCACGATGACGATGTGCGCGCCGGACGGCAGAGCCTGGGCGCGCAGCAGGGCATCGTCCACGTCGTACGAGACATGCGCGCGGACCTCTTGATTGAATGTTTCGAGGAACGGGCCAAAGTACGTCGCGCCCTGCCACACGGAGATCGCCACACCCGCCGCGACCAGCACTCCGGCGGTCGCGCGCTCTCGCCCTGGGGGAGCCAGCAGCCGGGCCGTGTCGCGCAGTCCGAGCGCGATCAGCAGCGCCAGCGCCGGGAACGCGACCACAAACCGCGCCGAAACCGCGCTTTCGACCAGCATCGCATTGCCGGCCAGCGTGCCGAGCACCCACAGCAGCGGCAGCACACCCGGCCCTCGCCAGCGCCACGCCGCCAGCGCCAGCCCCAGCAGAAACGCCGGGACGAGCGCGTGCGGCACCAGCGGCCCCTCGCCGCCATAGTAGAGGTAGTAGTAGATGTACGTATTCTCCGGGGAGTTGACCAGCAGCGCGGCGGCGTGCCGGAAGTGCGTCCAGCGGGTGGAGAGCGTGTTCGGCTCGCGATCGCGCTCCCAGTAGTCGGCGTTGAGCCCGGCGCTGTCCATGCGGGTGAATAGCGGCTCACCCAGCTCCGTCAGCGTCAGGTAGATGGGCGCGGCCACCGCGACAAACACCACCAGCGCAATCAGCAGCCCGCGCCACGGCGGTCGCGGCCGCCACAGCACCCACCCGCCGAGCAGCCACGCGAACGCCAGCGCGGGGAACAGCAGCCGCCCGCCCTCGTAGAAATACTGCGTCATGCCGAGCGCCGCCCCACCCAGCGCGAAATCGAGGCGGCGGCCGGTCCGCACGCCCCGCGCCAGCAACGCCAGCGCCAGCGTCCCGAACAGCGGGTCCGCGATGTTGTTCAGCCCCAAGCGGCTGAAATGCAGGTGCGGCATGAATGTGAGCAGAACCAGCGCGGCCAGCAGCGCCGTCAGCCGGTCGTAGAGCGTGCGCGCCAGCAGGTACAGCGCGGGGACCGTCAGCCCGCCCATGATCGCGCTGACCGCCCGCAGCCCGGCCCAGTTCCGCCCGATGACCTCAACCGCCAGCGATTGCAGGTACGAGAACAGAACCGGGAACGACGCGGCGGTGGGCATCGGCTCCAGCAGGCGCAGGTCGGGATACTCCCACACATACGCGATCCCCATCGCGAAATGCCCCTCGTCCACCAGCGTGCGGACGCTCGTCGCCAGCATCCAGAACCGCACGCCCAGCGCCGCCACCGTCAGCGCGAAGACGAGCGCCAGCTCCCAACCCAGCGCCCGGCAGATCGATCGCGGCCGCTCCACCCCGCCGAGTCCGATAGTCAGCAGCACAACCCCGCCAACCAGCAGCGCGACCTGCACCGCCGGTCCGGCGCCTGCCAGCGCATCCACGCCGAGCAACCCGCTGTTGATCTCCACCAGCGCCGCGAGCAATCCGGCCCCCGCCAGCGCGAGCGCGCTCGCCACCCGGCCGCCATGCCACGCGCCGACGCCCACCGCCCGGGGACGCGCGTTCGCGATCCGCTCGCGGGAGAGCGCCACCGCCGCCAGCAACGCCGCCGCGCCGAGCGCGGCAAAGATCGGCGCGTCCAACCCGATGAAGATTTCCGGTTGTGGCGTGGGGCGGAAGTGCACCTTCGCGCGCTCGGTCGGGCGGAAGAGGACCGCGCTCAGCGTCACCAGCGCGATCGCCGCCAGCGCCAGCACCCGCGTAATCGCCGCCCGCCGCCGCGCCAGCGGACCCCATCCGAGCGCGGCCAGCACCGGCACGCCGAGCGCCGCGCCCGACGCGACGCCCGCCTGCCAGCCGGACAGCAGGTAAAGCATCAGGATCGCTGCAGCGAAGGACGTTCCGCCCAGCAGCGCCCAGGGCAGCGCGGCGAGCAAATCTTGGCGCAGCGTTGTCTGCGTGATGTGATGTGATGAGTGCATAGAGGTAACCCGTTTGATCCCGCCGTATTGTACACCGGGCCGGTTGCCTGCGCTGCGACGGGGAGCGACACTTGCGCGTATAGTTAGTTGAGGGTGTACAATACAGAGCGGTGAAGCGGCAGTGCGGCAGCAGATAAGCAGCGATAGCGCGGTTAAGCACAGCTTTGTTCCCTGCTGGACCTGGCTGGATTTCGCTGTCTTTAGCTGTCTTTGGCTGCACTCTCGCCGCCAGAACCAGGAAGGGAAGCGAACGAACCCATGGGCATTCTCGAGGGCTGTGGGGGATGCTGCCTGTCGATCGTGCTGATCCCGTTGCTGTGCTGCGGACTGGTGGTCGGCGCGCTGATCTTCATCGACCAGAACGCGCCGTCGCCGCCAGTGGGCGCGAACTTCTCGCCTAACCAGGCGGATGCGGACGCATTTCGGCGAGAGATCGAGCGAGCCACCGACCAGGCGCGAGGGGGATGGTTTTACGTCACGGTCTACGAGAACCAGCTTTCCTCGTGGATGGCGCTCGAAGGCAAGCAGTTCGCGGAAGACAACGGGCACGCCTTCCCGTTTGAGGATGTGCAGGTCGGGCTGGACAACGGCGCGATCACCTTCTACGGCGAGCTATCGCGCTACGGGATCGACGTGCCCATCACGGTGGACATCCGGCCGGAGATCGACGATCAGGGCGGGCTATCGCTGGATATCGACGCGGCGAACGTCGGCGGGCTGACCGTGCCGGACTTCGTGCTGAGCAACGTCGCCGCGCAGCTTGACGACGCGTTGATGCGCCCGTTTCGCGAGCTGAGCGGAAACGCGATCTTCCACCGCGACGCACTCACCATCGAGAACGGGCGGTTGCAGTTCCAGGCATTCGTGCGCTGAGCAGCAGTTAGCGGTTAGCTGAGAGCTATCGACTCAGCAGCGCACCGCAGTCTCCGGGAACGTATCGCAGCACCAAGAGTATCCAGTGCGGTTTTTGCTAATCGCTAACCGCTAAACGCTAATCGCTGCTTTTTCTCTCGAAAGGACGGTTCAATGAGTATTCTCGTGACCGGTGGCGCAGGGTTTGTGGGCAGCCATCTCGCCCGCGCCCTGCTACAGCGCGGCGACCGGGTGGTCGCCATCGACAACTTCAACGACTACTACGACCCCGCGATCAAGCGCGCCAACGCTCGCGAGCTTGCTCAGCACCCGAACTTCACGCTGGTCGAAGGCGACATCCGCGATACGACGACGCTCGAAGCGCTGTTTGCCGAACACGGCGTGCGGCGCGTCGCGCACCTGGCGGCGATGGCGGGCGTCCGCGAGAGCATGCGCCAGCCTGCGCTGTACCTCGACGTCAACCTGACCGGCACGTTCAACCTGCTCGAAGCGGCCCAGCGCCACGGCGTCGAAAACTTCGTCTTTGCCTCCACCTCGTCGGTCTATGGCGAGACAAAGCGCCTGCCGTTCACCGAAGAGGACGCGGCGGACCGGCCGCTCGCCGCCTACCCGGCCAGCAAGCGCGCCGCCGAAATCCTCGCATACAGCTATCACCATCTGCACAAGCTAAACGTCACCGTGCTGCGCTTCTTCAACGTCTACGGCCCGGCCGGACGCCCCGATATGATGCCGCTGCGCGTGATGAACGCCCTGCTCGACGGGACCGAGATCCCGATCTTCAACGGCGGGGACATCAAACGAGATTGGACGTACATTGACGACACGGTCCAGGGCGTGATCGCCGCGCTCGACACGCCGCTCGGCTACGAGATCCTGAACCTGGGCGTCGGCGCGCCCATTTCCTTGCGCGAGTTTATCGACGTACTCGAAGAACTGTCCGGCAGGACGCTCAAGACGCGCGTGGTGCCCACGCCGCCCAGCGATCCGCCGATCACCTTCTGCGACAACAGCAAGATCCGCCGCCTGCTCGGCTTCAACCCGCAAACGCGCGTTCAGGATGGGCTGGCGCGGACGTGGGAGTGGTTCCGCGCGTGGCGGCAAGCGAACGGAACCTGGCCCGAAGACGGACGGACCTGATGCCCCTGGTGCTTACGATCCTGGCGGTGGTCAGCGCGGCGCTGACGATCGTCTCGAAGGCGCGCGAGTCGAAACGCGGCGAGTACCTCTTCAAGCCGCTGACGACCACGCTGATCCTCGCGATTGCGCTCCTAGCGGACAACCCGATCTCGTCCACCTATCGCGCGCTGATCGCCGCCGGATTGGTCGCTTCCCTGGCGGGCGACGTGTTCCTGATGCTGCCGGACCGCTTCACGCCGGGGCTGTTGAGCTTCCTGATCGCGCACATCTTCTACATTCTGGCGTTCACGCACGAGAGCAGCGGGATGGCACCGATCTGGTACATCATCCCGTTTGTGCTGTACGGCGTGGTGATCTTGCGCTGGCTGTGGCCGCATCTCGGATCGGTCCGCGTGCCGGTGATGATCTACATGGGCGCGATCCTGATCATGGCCTATCAGGCGGCGAACCGCTGGATCGAAACCGCGCAGGATGGGACGCTGCTCGCCCTGGCCGGAGCGTACCTGTTCGTCGCGTCGGACTCGGCGCTGGCCGTCAACATGTTTCGCGGGCGCTTTCGCGGCGCGGATTTTATCGTGCTCAGCACCTACTTCGCCGCGCAACTGCTGATCGCGTGGTCCGTCTACGGGCGCTAGCGAGCCGGTTGCGCTCAGCGCGCCGTTTGGAACGGCGCGTTTTTTGATTCTTGTCGATTCTGCTAAACCCGCGCGTTGACTCCCTAGTTTCGGGTTTTATACCATGAGCATAGGTAAGCGCGATCCACCTTCGACGCGCTTCTATTATGTTAGGGGGAGACGATCATGATCCGAAAAGCCGCCTGTCTTGCCATCGCCCTCGCCCTTATACTATCCGGTCTGAACACCGCCTTCGCTCAGGACACACAGGTTACGAAGCTCGATGATACGCCCCGTATTGCGGTGATGAGCGCCTTCGCCGCAGAACTCCAGCTTCTGCTATCTGAAGCCGAGATCGAGACGACTCACGTGCTCCACGGCGTCACCTATCACGTCGGCACTCTCAGAGGAAACGATGTGGTGCTGTTCCTTACCGGCGTCTCGATGGTCAACGCAGCCATGACCACCGAGCGCGCGCTCAACTATTTCAATATCGAGCGCATCGTCTTTTCCGGCATCGCAGGCGGTGTGAACCCGAACCTGCACATCGGCGACGTCGTCGTTCCGGCGCAATTCGGACAATATCTGGAGTCCTATCTGGCGCGCGAAGTCGACGGCGAGTGGCGGCCGCCCTCGTATTGGACGCCCGAGTTCCCAAACTACGGCATGATCTTTCCAAGCTCGACCGACGTCGTCTTGCCAGGGAGCGAGCCCGATACGTATACGCCCATGTTCTGGTTCCCGGTGGATCCGGAAATGCTGGCAGTCGCTGAGGAAATCGCCGGGAGAGTTGAGCTGATCCGGTGCAATGCGGACAACGTCTGCCTTGAGCATGAGCCGGTCATCGTGGTCGGCGGCAATGGCGTATCCGGCCAAAGCTTTGTCGACAACGCCGAATTCCGCGAATATGTCTGGGAAACCTTCCAGGCCGACGCGTTGGAAATGGAAACAGCCGCCGTGGCCCATGTTGCAGCGACTCACGGCGTGCCCATGCTCGCCTTCCGAAGCCTGTCCGATCTGGCCGGGGGCGGCCCTGGCGAGAATGAAATTCAGACGTTCTTCCAGATAGCCGCCGACAACAGCGCGCTCATCCTGCTCACCTTCCTTGAGGCGTGGGCAGCGCGATAATCCCCGCACCTGCGCACGCTGAGCCCCTTCCCCCCGTGAAGGGGCTTTTTTTTCGCGCCGGAGCGCCCGGCACGCTTCGCAGGGAACGTTATAATACGCATAGAGACACACGCGCAAAGGATGGAACGCGATGACCAGTCCAGAACAGCAACCCGCCCCTGAACCGGATCCGCGGGACGAAGCCGAAGAGCAGCCGCGCAGCGAGGAACTCCCCGCGCCGGATGAATCGCAGCTTGTAGGCGAGCCGCAGCCCGACGCTGACGTGCCGGACACGCCCCTGCCGCTGGCGCCGGACGAGACGGCGCTGCCAGAGAGCGACCGCGCGCCGGGCGTGCTGCGCGAGATACCGGTCGGGGGGAAGCTGCCGCTCGACGCGCCCGAACCGGCGCTGGACGCTGCGCCAGACACTCCGACCGATGCTCCAGTGCGGGATATGCCCGCGCCCGAAGACCTCGCCACCACGCAGCCGGAGCCGGAAACCCCGCCCGCGCCAGAGCAGGAACCGTTGCCGCCAAGCGCCGAGGCCGAGGAAGCTGTCTCACCCGCCGAAGAGGCGATGGACGCCGCCGCGATCGATGAGATGGTCAGCGAGGGCGCGCCCGTCGAAGCGCCCACTGAGACACCCGTTGAGACGCCGGTTGAAGCGCCGACCGAACCACCTGCCGAGGCGCCGGTCGTAGCATCCGCCGAGACGCCCGCCGAAACGCCTACGGCAGAGGACGTTACACCTGCTGCTGGAATTACCCGCCCGGTCGAAACGCCTGCTCCGGCAGAGTACGAGGCCGCCCCCACGCCCGCGTCTTCGACCGCCAGCATCGCGCGCGCGGAAGACTGGGACGACGAGATTTCGCCGGAGCTGGCCGCGATCCTGTTCGGCGGAGCGAGCGCCGCTGCCACGCAGAAGCCGGAAGCGCCCGCCCCGGCTGCTGCCACCGCCGAGGAAGCGCCCGCGCCTGCCGCCGCTCCCGCTGCCGCACCGGCGCCCGCCGTGAAGCCTCGCCTGGACGAGCCCATCATGGTCACCACTGCGGACGAGGCGCGCAGCCAACCGATCCGCGCGGGACAACTGAGCGCCCCGCCGCCCGGCGCGCCGGTCAAAGGCACGTATCGCTACATGCGCGTAGAGGAGCCGATGCGCGGGGAGCAAGGCCGCCGCATCGAGGAGCGGTGGGAATACTTCGGGCCAGACTATCCGGCGCTTGAGGGACTACTCGTCAAGCGGGTGGAAATCGAAGAATTCTCTTACGCCGATGGCTCGTGGAAGCTAACCTTCCGCCGGGATTACAGCCAGGGCCGCGACGAGCGGACAGTCCGCATCTCCGGCGATGGCGAGTACGCCGAGCGCACCGATCGCATACGCCGCCCGGACGCCATGAGCGGCAAAACCATCCGCGAGCGGGAACACGTCTGCCTGCGCTACGCCGCGCCCGTGCAGGAAGAGAAGCGCGGCTTTCTGGCAGGGCTGTTCAAGCGCGGCAACGGTCCGAAAGCCGAAGGGGCGAAGCGCTGGCGCGAGGCGACCGACTCCGAGCGGCGTGACGCGCGTCAGAACGGCGGGCGGGCGTTCAAGCTGGGGCTGTTTGAGAAGCCGTAGCGCACCCGGCAACCTGCGCCCATTTTCATTCCTCTCATACCAGCGGGCGGAGCAAGCTCCGCCCCTACTCAGGTCGGGAAGCGCCGCACACAAAGCCCAAAATGGCCTTTGCGTAGACGCAAAAAAGCAGCGAGAGCACGCCCAGGTGCTCCCGCTGCTTTCTGCTGCACTTCGCCGTCTCTCGCTGCGTTTTGCTTAACTGAGCAACCGCGCTGTCTGGCTGCAGAACACGTCGAACACTGCGCGGTGCAGGCGGCTCCGCGCCGGGCTTTCGAGGTACAGCAGCCCGACGATCATGTCCTGGTCCCACAGCGGACCGCACAGCACCGTCCGCGCCACGTTGTCTCGCCCGCGATGCACGAAAACTTGCGCCTCGCCCGATTCGAGCACCAGCGAAATCACGCGCCGGTCCGCGTCGATCTCGTCATGCGAAATGTAGCACCCCGCTGCGTCGCGCCCGGTACAATAGCGCAGCCGGTGGCCGCCCTCGCAACGCAGCACGTACCCGGCACGCGCGTTGAACTGCTGGACCGCACGCAGTAACAGAGCGTCCACGCGTGAGGCATAATACGGCGTGGACTCGTCGTCGCCGACAAACGGATGCTCCGGCAGCATCTCAGCGTCCGCCTCGGCTTC
>CBINGT010000055.1:0-12158 GCA_966250245.1 uncultured Anaerolineae bacterium | reverse complement strand
CGCGGGCTGGTCGATTCGGAATACGCCACGCGGCGCGCGCAGTGCGAGGAAGCAGCGCGCATCCTCGGCGTACCTGCGCTGCGCGATGCCACGCGGGAGCAGGTCGAGGCGGCGCGCGACACGCTGGGCGATGTGCTGTACCGGCGCGCGCGGCACATCGTCACCGAGAATTTGCGGACTCAGGCGGCGGCGACGGCGCTCCGCAACGGCGGGTTGAAGACAGCCGGTCAAGCCATGCGAGAGAGCCACGCCAGCCTGCGCGACGATTACGAGGTAAGCTGCCGCGAGCTTGACGTGATGTCCGACCTGGCGAACGCGCAGCCCGGTTGCTATGGCGCGCGCATGACCGGCGGCGGATTCGGCGGGTGCGCGGTCGCGCTGGTGGACAACGGCGCGGTTGACGCGTTCGTGCAGGCGGTCGCGCCCGCGTACGAGGCGGAAACCGGCCTCACGCCGCAGATTTACGTCTGCCATGCAGGCGCGGGCAGCAGCGTCGAGCGCCTGTAACCCGCGCCCATGACGGACGACACCGGGCCGCAAACCGTCTCCTGGCGCGAGATCACCGCGCAGTTTCTACGCATTGGCCTGACGGCCTTCGGCGGCCCGGCGGCGCACGTCGCCATCATGCGGCACGAGCTGGTCGAGCGCCGCAAGTGGATGAGCGAGGCGCATTTTCTCGATCTGCTCGGCGCGACCAACCTGATCCCCGGCCCCAATTCGAGCGAAATGGCGATGCACATCGGCTTTGTGCGCGCCGGGTGGGCCGGACTGCTGGGCGGCGGAGTCGGCTTCCTGCTGCCGTCCATGCTGATCGTGCTGGCGCTGGCGTGGGGCTATGTCGAGTTCGGCACAACGCCCGCCGCTGAATGGCTGCTCTACGGCATCAAGCCCGTGATCATCCCGCTGATTGCGCTCGCGCTGTGGAACCTGGGGCGCGCGGCGGTCAGAGGCCCGGCGACGATCGCGGTGGGCATTGGCGCGCTGGCGGCGAGCCTGCTTGGCGTGAACTTCGTCGCGGTGCTGCTCGGCAGCGGCGTTGTGATGATGCTGGTGCGGAACGCCAGCCATGCGCGCAAAGGATCGGCTGCGCTGCTGCCGCTTCCCCTGCTCAGCGGCGGACTGGCGGCGAGCGCATCGAGCTTTAGCGTGTGGGGCATGGCGCTAACCTTCCTGAAGATCGGCGCGCTGTTGTACGGCTCCGGTTACGTGCTGTTCGCCTACTTGCAGGCCGATCTGGTCGAGGCGAACGGCTGGCTGACCGACCAACAGCTTCTCGACGCTATCGCGGTCGGGCAACTCACGCCCGGCCCGCTCTCGACCTCGGCCACGTTCATCGGCTATCTGCTGGCGGGCATGCCTGGCGCCATTGTGGCGACCGTCGCGATCTACCTTCCGGCGTTCGTCGTGGTCGCGCTCAGCAACCCGCTCATTCCGCGCCTGCGCCGGTCGCGCTGGGCCGGGCACTTCCTCGACGGGGTCAATGTCGCGGCGGTGGCGCTGATGCTTGAGGTGCTGCTTGAGCTAGGGCAGGCGGCGCTGGTGGACCTCTACACGGTTGCCATTGCCGGAGTTGCGGCGGCGCTGCTGCTCCGCTGGCGGGTCAACTCGGCGTGGCTGGTGCTGTTCGGCGCGGTGATGGGGCTGCTAAGCGCGGTGGTGTAGGGACAACCTCACCCCTTACCCCCGTCCCCTTTTCCCCTCTCCGCGCGCGGAGAGGGGCCAGGGGTGAGGTTTTGCGCGCGACCTCATTACGCTCACTACCTTCGGCAAATCAAAAACAGCCAGAGGTAACCAAAACGGCCTCTGGCTGTTTTATCGCTGCGTTACAGCGACTTATTCGCTTACTCTTCGTCGCTCTCGGACGCGTCTTCTTCAGTCGTGTCCTCTTCGGACGCCGGTTCTTCGGGCTCGACCTCTTCGGGCGCTTCCTCGGCAGACGCCTCGGCCTCGGGCGCGTCGGTCACTTCAGCGACCGCTTCGTCCGTGATTGGCTCCTCATCGACTGACGCTTCGTTGACCGGCTCAGTTTCCGTCTCGACCGAAGCCAACTCCGCTTCGATGTCCTCGGCGTACGCCATCCAGTCCTGATCCATGTACTTCGGCGAGTCAACCTGGCGCAGCGACAGCCCCAGGCGCCGCTGATCTGCGTCAATCTTGACGATGCGCAGCGTCAGCACGTCGCCCACCAGCACGACCTCGCGCGGGTGGCTGACGCGATAATCCGCCAGTTCGGAAATGTGGATCAGCACCTCGATCTCGGGAGCATCCACCAGCCGGGCGAACGCGCCGAACTTCGTCAGCTTGGTGACGGTCGCCTGAACAAGCTGGCCGACCTGGTATTGCGCCACGACGTCATCCCAGGGATCGTGCTCGCGGCGCTTCATGCTCAGGCCGATCCGCTTGCGGTCGGGATCGATGCTGATGACCTCGACCTCGACTTCCTGCCCGACCTCAAGCACTTCGCGCGGATGCGTGACGTGCTTCCACGAGATCTCGGTCAGGTGCACCAGACCGTCGGCCCCGCCGAGATCCACAAACGCGCCGAAGTCCGCGATGCTGATCACGCGGCCCTTGCGCACTTCGCCGACCGTCAGGTCTTTGAGCAAGCGAGCCTTCTGCTGCTCGCGCGCTTCACGCTGAGCGGCCCGCTCGGAGAGGATCAGGCGGTTGCGGGCGCGGTCGATCTCGACCACCTTCACCGCGATGTCCTCACCGACCATCCCGCCCCAGCGCTCCTCAGGGCTTTCGCCTGCGGCGCGGCGCTGCCGCTCGCGGCTGACCTGGCTGGCGGGGACGAACCCGCGCACCTTGCCGAAGCGGACGATCAGACCGCCCTTGTTGTATCCGGCGACCCGGCCAAAGTAGACTTCCTGGTTCTGGTAATGCTCTTCGGCCAGGCGCCAGTTCTTTTCTTCTTCCGCACGCGCCAGCGACAGCACCGGGCGGCCATCCGAGCCGCGTGCCTTCAGCACGAATGCAGTCACGGGGTTGCCAACAGCCAACGCCTCGAGCGCGGCGCGATCCATACGCTCCAGTTCGCGGCTGGCGACCACACCAACGTGCCCGTCGCCCAGATCAACGAGGACTTCGGTGGGGCTGGTTTCCAGCACCGTCCCGTCGACGATCTGGCCCTTACGGAAGGGCGGCGGCTCTTCGCCGGGCACTTCAGCCTCTTCCTCGTCCTGATCGTCCTCGTCGTCAGCGCCGTCTTCTTCCAGGGCTTCGCCGCCTTCCTCGCCAAGCGTTTCGCCAGTGTCTTCCGACTCTGGCTCCGGCTCTGACGTGGCGCTCACGCTCTCGTCAAGCGCAGCGGCTGGCTCTCCGCCAGGAGTCTCGGCGGACGGTTCTTCTTCCGCACGCTCCTCTTCGATGGGCGGTGGGACAACACTGTCCGCATCTTCAAAAACAGGCTGGTCGTCGGTCGCCATCACCTCAGGCTCGGCCTGAGAATCGGCTGTAGGTTGCCCGGTGATCGGCTCTTCCTCGTCGGGACGCCGGTCATCACCGAGGGTCGGGTTATTGGACTGCATGAGAAATCTCCGGTACTCGCGAACGCGCAGGGCATTATACACGCAGGGCTGCCTATTATCAAACGAATCCCCGCGATTTTCCACATTTGCCCGGCGCAGAGGCGGCACGGCGACCAGAACCGGACCGGACGCACGCTGATAAGCTGCCGCGATAAGCGCTGTGCTGTGTGACAACTTCCGCAATCGCCCCAAAATGGGTTATAATCGCGATATCAGCCAGCGATTCATCAGCAATCGCTATCAAAGTGACCGTTTCATAAATCCGTTTTTGGGCCGATCAGCCGGCCTATAGCGCAGAGCGTTGGCCCCTGCGCCGACCGGCAGTGCAAGCCTCGCGCTCTGTTTCCGCAAATCTGTCATAAGTCAATCGACCGCGGTCACAAGCCCTGTGCGTCCGGCGTGCCGTGACGCCTCGGTACCCCTGTGGGTATCGGCCCTCATCCCCGCTGCCCGCGCTGCCCCGCTGCTTGAAGCAGGGACGCGGCCTAGTACAGGAGAGAGCGATGTTCGAAGTCACCCAGAAGACTCCTTACCAACCCATCACCCGCACCACGTACAGCTCGCTACCGCAAATCCAGCAGCTTGATCCAGAGCTGCGCGAGCACATCGAGGTTGTTTCGACCGTCTTCCCCTTCCGCACCAACGCCTATATCGTGGACCACCTGATCGACTGGGAGAAAGTCCCAGACGATCCGATCTACCAGTTGACCTTCCCGCAGCGTGGGATGCTTTCCGATGACGATTACGAGACCATCGCCGGGCTGATTCGCCGGGGCGCCAAAGCGGAGTTGCAGGCTGCCGCCGACGCGATCCGCCTGCGGCACAACCCGCACCCTGCCGGTCAGCTTACGCACAACGTCCCGAAGCTGGACGGCCGCCCGCTGCCTGGGCTCCAGCACAAATACGCCGAAACGGTGCTGTTCTTCCCCAGTCGCGGGCAGACATGCCACGCCTACTGCTCGTACTGCTTCCGGTGGGCGCAGTTTGTGGGCATCCAGGACCTGAAATTTGCCGCAAAAGAGGCGGACGACCTCGTGCGCTACTTGACCGCGCACCATGAGGTGACGGACGTGTTGTTCACCGGCGGCGATCCGATGATCATGAAGACGGAAGCGCTGCGGACGTACGTCGAGCCGCTGCTCTCGCCAGAGCTTTCGCACGTGCAGTCGATCCGTATCGGGACCAAGGCGCTCGCCTACTGGCCGCAGCGTTTCGTAACGGACGACGACGCGGACGACCTGCTCCGCCTGTTCGAGCAGATCATCCGCAGCGGCCGCCACGTCGCGATCATGGCGCACTACAGCCACCCGCGCGAGCTAGCCCAGCCTATCGCGCAGCGAGCGGTGTCGCGCCTGCGGGATATCGGCTGCGAGATCCGCATGCAGGCGCCGATCATCCGCCACGTGAACGACAACGCCCGCGCCTGGGCGACGCTGTGGCGGCAGGGCGTCCGACTGGGGATGATCCCGTACTACATGTTTGTCAGCCGCGACACCGGCCCAAAGAACTACTTTGAAGTGCCGCTCGCCGAGTCGTACAGCATCTTCCGCAAGGCGTACGCCCAGGTGTCCGGACTGGCGCGCACGGTGCGCGGTCCGGTGATGTCTGCGACGCCCGGCAAGGTACTGATCAACGGCGTCGCGACGGTCGGCGGGCAGCGCGTCTTCGTGCTGACCTTCCTGCAAGGCCGCGATCCGGCGTGGGTCAAGCGCCCGTTCTTCGCGCACTACGATCCGGACGCAACATGGCTGTTCGACCTGAAACCTGCGTTCGGCGCGCCAGAGCAGTTCTTCGACCCGGACGCGAGTTATACACACGTCTGGCGATAACCTGTCGATAACTCCCGACAATCTGTGAACAAACTGGCGACAACACGACACTCATCTCGCCTGCCAGACGCGCAGACCCTGTCGATAACCTGTCGATAACTCAAACATGCCGCTCGCGCTGTGGGCGACCTGTCGATAAGTCGATCGATGAGGCGACCGGCACGGTGCAGAGCGGCGTGTTTTTGTGCGGGGCAACCAAATCAGCCCTGCCGCCTCACCAGCGTCTGGGGTATAATCAAGACGCTTTGGCTATCGGAAACTCAGTCATTTTCGAGGCATTATTGTGCGACAAGCTGTGTATCCCTTCACCGCAATCGTCGGCCAGGAGCGCATGAAGCGCGCGCTGACGCTCAACGCCGTCAACCCGAGCATCGGTGGTGTGCTGATCCGCGGCGAGCGCGGCACCGCCAAATCGACCGCTGCGCGCGCGCTGGCGGCCCTGCTGCCGGATATCGAGGTCGTGGCAGACTGCCGCTTCAACTGCGACCCGCGCCGTCCCGAGTGGTTGTGCACAGAATGTCGCGAGCGCCTGGAGCGCGGCGAGGAGCTTCCCATCAAAATGCGCCGCACGCGGCTGGTGGATCTGCCGGTCAGCGCGACGGAAGATCGCGTCGTGGGCACGCTCGACATCGAGGCGGCGATCCAGAAAGGCGAGCGCCACTTCGACCCCGGCGTGCTGGCGGCGGCCAATCGCGGCATCCTCTACGTGGACGAGGTCAACCTGCTCGACGATCACGTGGTCGACCTGCTGCTCGACTCGGCGGCGATGGGCACGAACGTGGTCGAGCGTGAAGGGATCAGCTTCCAGCACCCGGCCCGGTTCATCCTGGTCGGCACCATGAACCCCGAAGAGGGCGAGCTTCGGCCTCAGCTTCTGGACCGCTTCGCCCTGTCCGTCGAGGTGCACGGCCTGAGCAATCCGCAGGAGCGCGTGGCGATCCTGGAACGGCACATTCAATATGACTCCGATCCCGAATCCTTCCGCCGCGCCTGGCAGCCGCAGGAGCAGGCGCTATCCGAGCGCATTGACGCCGCCCGGCAGATCGTGGAAGACGTCGAATACACCCACCGCGACCTGTTCACCATCGCGACGCTAACCGCCGGGCTGAACGTCGACGGTCACCGCGCCGACCTCGTCATCCTGAAGACCGCGCGGGCGCACGCCGCCTTCGAGGGGCGGGATCACATCACCGAGCGCGATATTTTGCTCGCGGCGGAACTGGCGCTGCCGCACCGTCTGAAGCGCGGCCCGTTCACCGAGACGACGCTTTACGAGGGCGAGCTTCAGGAGCGGCTGGAAAACATCGCGGAGAGCTATGACGAGAGCGAAGCAAGCGAGCTTCCCTCATCTCCAGATGCTGCAGCGGAAGCGGAAAAAAAAGTGAGCGGCTGACCGAATCCACCGGTCAGCCAGACTCCGAGATCAACGAAACCGAAGCGCCGCCCGCGCCACAGGACATCTTTGAACAGCCCCAAAACGCCCACTGGTGGGAAGGCGGCAAGCGCGTCGAGTCCAGTGAGGAATTCGCGACGCGTCGCCTCGACACGCCGCTCGACCGCCTGACGCGCAAGATCCAGGGCCGCCGCAGCCGCACACGCACCGAAGGGAAGCACGGCCGTTACATCCAGGCGCGGCCTGCGGGCAATCGCCGCGACGACATCGCGTTCGACGCCACGTTGCGCGCCGCCGCACCCTACCAGCTTGAGCGCGAAAAACACGATCTGGCGTACGCCCTGCGCCCCGAAGACCTGCAGCGCAAGGTCCGCGTGCGTAAGTCTGGCAACCTGATCCTGTTCGTGGTGGACGCAAGCTGGAGCATGGCGGTCGCAGAGCGCATGAACGCCACTAAGGGCGCGATCATGTCGCTGCTGACCGACGCCTACCAGCGGCGGGATCGGGTGGGGCTGGTCGTCTTCCAGAAGGATCGCGCGTCGCTCGTGCTGCCGCCGACGAACTCGGTCACGCTCGCAAAGAAAGCGCTGGCAGATATTCCGGTCGGCGGGAAGACGCCACTTTCCGCCGGGCTGTGGCTGGCGTATCAGGTCTTCCACAAAGAAAAGCTCAGCCATCCCGACGTACTTCCGCTGATGATCCTGCTGACGGACGGCGCGGGCAACGTCTCTATGAGCAACCTGCCGCCGCTCGAAGAAGCGCGCCGCATCGCCGAGACGATCAAAGACGACGACATCCGCAACGTCACGATCAACATGGAGCACACGGCGTTTGATCAGGGGCTGGCGAAGCAGCTTGCGGAGTGGCTGGGCGGGCCGTGCTACACGCTCAGCGAGCTGAAAGCCGCGTCGCTGTATCAGACGGTCCAGAAGGAGCTGAACCAGTAGGCGGTCTGTCTCCGCTTGCCTTTCCATCCGGCGGCGTCACGAGTATGATCATACGACCTAGACTTCCCAGGAGAGCCGCCATGCTCCGTCGTGTGATGCTGTTCGCCGCGCTCATATCAGCCCTGCTTGCCGGTGCGCTGCCCGCCGCTGCCGGACCTTCCACCCAAGGCTTGCAGACTCCCACCCCGCCCGGCATCCTGCCCGCGCCTGGCGTGCCGCCTGTCATCGGGCCGACGCCCACCGCCAGCGTGACGCCCTTTGGCGGCGCCGCGACGCCCGTTCCGATGGTCAGCGGCAGCACCGACGTGGGAATTGTGCCGACGCCAACCGTCACGCCGACGCCCACACCGCTCCCGCCGCCGCGCTTCACGCTGCTGCTGATGGGCGGGGATCGCCGCCCCGACGAGCCGCCGGAGTTCTTCCGCACCGACGTGATGATGCTGATCAGCCTGGACCGCGCAAACGAGCGCATCGGCGTGCTGAGCATCCCGCGCGATCTGTGGGTAACCATCCCCGGCTACCGCAACGACCGGATCAACACGGCCTACGCCAGCGGCCAGTACTACGGCCAGGGCGGAGAGCTGGCGATGCAGACCGTCGCCTACAATTTCGGCGTGCAGGTAGACGCCTACATCACGTTCGATTTCGAGGCGTTCATCGCGCTGATCGACGTGATCGACGGGATTGACGTCGTCGTGGAGCAGCCCATCGCGGACCCGCTGTATCCCGATATGTCCTACGGCTACGATCCGTTCTACCTTGAGGCGGGGCCGCAGCACCTCGACGGGGAAACCGCGCTGAAATACGTCCGCAGCCGTCACAACTCCGACGATCGCGAGCGGATGCGCCGCCAGCAGCAGGTGATCTCCGCCGTGCGCGAGAAGGTTGGTGAGCTGGACCTGGGCGAGGCGCTGCTGAAGTTTGCGCCTGTGCTGTGGGCGCAGCTTCGCGAGAACATCGACACAAACCTGACGCTCGATCAGATGCTTTACCTGGGCGCCGAGATCAACGCCATCCCTGCCGAAAACTACACCTTCGGCGTGCTAAGCTACCCCTACGTCTACGCCGCGATGATCGACTCGCAATCCGTCCTCGTGCCAGATTTCTCGCTGATCAGCGGGCTGGTGGCGCAAGTCTTCGGGACGAATTACGCCTGGTAAGCCGTAATAGCGGTAAATTCACAGAAATACGGGACCGGGGCGCGCAGAGCGCCCCGGTTTGTTTGTGCATCAGGCGGGAAGCTCGGCGCTTTCCACCACAGGAACCGGCTCGCGCTCCTCGCTCTGGCGCAGCGCCCGCGCATAGAGCAGCGTGATCGGCGCGAGTAGCAAGCCGGACGCAGTCAGCGCGGCCCGCAGCGAGACGCGCGCGCCGATCAGCCCGATCCCCGGCCCGCCCGCGATCTGCCCGATCGCATTCACCTGCCCGGCCATCGAGAACCTCGTGGCGCGAACGGACGAGTCAACGTGCCGGTTCAGCCACGCCTGCTCCAGCGGACCGGAGACGTGACGCAGCGTCGTGGCGACGAAGTACGCCGCCATCCCGATCGCGAAGCCCGGCGCCAGCGCGAACGCGACCAGCGCTGCCGACATGACGCCGGAAAACGTCAGAAGCGCGCGGCCAACCGCCCGATCGCTCTGCACGTCGATCCGACGGCGGACCAGCTCGGTCGCACCCAGGCCCAGAAATATCCCGATCACGTTGAACGCCCCGAACCACACCACCGGCTGAAATCCCCCGGCGGCGGAAAGGGATAGGTTCTCGATGACGTGCGGCGTCCACAGGCGGTCAAAGCCCTCGCTGAACAGGCCGGTGATGGCCGCGATGCCGAGAAACGTCAGCAGGATGCCGCGCGTCCGCACCAGGCCGAGGCCCTCGCGGAAAGTGCTGCCCATGCTGCGCAGAGTCGTGCGTTCGGTGCGGGGAGCGGGCTTGAATCCGGTTTCCGGCATGATCAGCGCCAGCGTGCCCGCCAGCGCGACGAACAGCCCGCCGCCGATCACGATCGGCAGGCGGACGTGAACGCTGCCCAGCGCGACGCTCAGCCCGATGCCGACCAGCGCGCCGATCGGGCCGACCTGCGCGGCGCGCACGAACGCCTGCCCTGCGCGCGCCTCCCCGACTTCATCCGAGATCCACGCCTGCGTCGCCCCGCTGGTAAAGGTGATGCCCAGGCCCCAGATAACCTGCGACAGCAGCACCGCGCCAAAGGTCGGGACAAGGCCCTGCACGATGTACGCCAGCCCGGTCAGCAGGAAGCCGATCAGGATCGACAGGCGGCGGCTGAACAGGTCCGCGACGATGCCGGTTGGGACCTCAAAGCAGAACGCGACCACTTCGAGCGTCGTGCCGACCAGCACAAGCTGGAGCGGATCCAGCCCCACGACCAGCACCTGATACAGGCTGCTGACGGTGAAGATAAGCGAGTAAAACAGCGCTGCCGCGCCCTCAGACAGAAGATACACGGCGTACGCGTCTCGTTTGCGAGTGAAGTGATGCAAGGGTGTGGTTCCTTTCAATCGAGTCCGGTCGAATCAACACAACGGCCACAGCGAAGGTCCTGCGGCCGTCCGGCCTCAGCCGGAATCAAACAGCCACAGGGAGTTGGGCGCTCCTGCGGCTGCGTGGGAAGTCGGACTCGGTTGAAAGGCGAGGCAAGCAACCCGGCAGCTAGCAGGCGCGCTCACACAACACGATAAAGGGGCGTGTGCGGCGGGTGGCTGCTAGTGTCATCGGGTCGTTACCTCATCAATGAAGTTTGCGAACGCGAAAATCCTATCACGCGCGCGTTTTGGCTGTCAAGAGCCAGACGGCGGATCAGCGTAAAGAGAATGAGCAGCGCGCCGGAGCCGTGGGGCACGTCGCCAGCCGCGTGCCGTTGCGGCTGACGTTGAACGGCGCTCCGAGCCACGGCCGGTCCGATGCGGGGATCAGGATCGCGCTGCGCAGGAAGCGGCATTCGCCGGGCGGCGGTGGCTCCGGCTGCCCCAACGTCGACACCTGCAAGCAGTCACGCGCCGCGAACTCGGTCAGCGTGCCGCTCAGCCATTGCGTCTGCCATTGGGATGAGGACAGGCGCAACGCTCCTTGCTCGATCGTCAGGCCGGTCACGTCGATCGCCCGCCCTGTGCCGTTGTAGAGCGTCAGCGAGCGCGAATCGTAAATCAGCGTCACGTCTCCGCCGCTCGATGGGGTAGGCGGTGGAGGCGGCGTCGCCGTCGCGCTCGCGCCCGGCGTCACGGTCGGACCGGGGATCGCGATCGGCGTGCTGATTGTGCCGGGCGTGCTTGTCGGCCCCGGAGCGGCAGCAGGTGCGCTGCCCGACGTCGGCGTCGGGCTGGGAAGCTGCGCGACCATCCCCTGTGGCAGCAGCGCGGCGTCTTCCTGAAAATCGACCTCGGTCAGCACGTCGACCGTCCCGTCGCTCAGCATTACAAACAACCGGTCGCCGCTTGATTGCGGCAGGGGAAGTATCTGCGCCCACGGCTGCCAGCCGCTCCCCAGCGGGCGGCCCTCGGCGTCGAAGAAGCGCACGCGCGTCGCGCTCTGGATCCACTGCGGGCCGCGCGCATAGCTGTTACGCTCGTCGGTAAGGTAGAGCAACCTGTTTTGCGAATCGACCAGCGCGGGGAGCACGTTCGGGCGCGCGCCGAGCACCACGATATACAGGTAGCCGTCGTCGTGCGGCATGGCAGCGACGCCGATCTCGCGATAGATCTCATTGAGCGCCGCATTCCGGTGTATGGTCGAGCCGCGCCAGAAGGTCATCGCCGCGCTGACGGTCCGCCCATCGTACGCGATCTCGGTCACGGTGATCTGCTCCGGCCGGGTGTAGGTCGGCCAGTTGTACGGCGCGCGCCGGGCGCGGGCGCGGGGATCGTCCCCATTGCGTCCGATGTGGATGTCGCCACCTTCGGGCAGCGCGGGCAGCGTCAGCAGATACGCCGCCTGGTCCTCGGCCATTTTCTGCAACGTGTCGTTTGGTTGCAGGGGCCACTTCCCCTCCTCCAACCGCCAGGCGTTGATTGCGGCGATCACCCGTTCCGCCTGGATGGGATCCTGCGCCGAGGCTGGACTAGTCTGCGCCGTGAGTATCAGTAGGAGAAGCGTGAGCAGTAGTGCGGCGGTTCTCATCGCGGGCTCCGGTGTAGTACGGTGGATGCTAACTGTAGTATAAACGCATTTTCGAGCGTGGGGGAAAAGAAAAACCGGGCGCGGCGGCCCGGTCTTTCAACGTAGCGATACGCCAGGAACTTCACTACGTCAGTCAGCGAACAGAATGTCCAGAAACGTGCCGAGGTTGTCTTTACCCTCAAGCGTCCGCAGATTGTACACCTCGGTGTAGCCGCAGTTCGAGCACGACACAAACGAATAGCGGTGCGCCTGAATCTCCAGCAGGCGAGACAGCCCGGTGCCAGACATCGACAGCCGCTCGGCATAAGCGCCGTGGTTGCCGCAG